>JALTFF010000061.1 GCA_027007465.1 bacterium
ATCGGTCAGGGATTACGTTTTAAAAAATATAGACTGGGCTTGTGAGGTTAAAACGCTTTTTCGGGATAAGAATCTTGGGTGTAAATATGCTGTAAGCAGTGCTATCACCTGGTTTTTTGAGAATGAAAAACAGGGGATAATATTAGAAGATGATTGTTTACCATCGCAGAGTTTTTTCTGGTTTTGCGAAGAATTATTGGAGAGGTATAAGGGGGATGATAAAATTATGCAAATTTGTGGATTTAACCCATTAGGTAGCATAGATATTAAAGAAAGTTATTTTTCTTCAAAATATGGGCCAATATGGGGATGGGCTTCATGGGCACAAAAATGGAGAGATACTTACGATGTTCATATGTCTAGTTGGCCATCTATAAAAAAAAGTAACATCTTAAATCTATCTTATATTGAGAAACAATGGCGATATGAACTCTTTGATAAAGTTTATATGGGAGCAATTAATACTTGGGACTATCAATGGAGTTTTGCAAAAATGTTGCGTAAAGGATATTCAATAATTCCCAAAAAGAATTTAGTGCGTAACATTGGTTTTTGTTTGGATTCAACACATACAAAAGGAAAATTAAATCCTAAATATAGTACTATATATGAACTACCCATCACAAAACATCCAGAAAAAATAAAAATCTTGAAAAACTTTGAAAATAAATATTTAAGAGATTTCGCCGGAGTAAATCTAAAAACGTTAATAAAGCATACGGTAATTGAAACGATTAAAAAATTGGGATCATATCTCTTCAAGAAGAAATGGAATGTTGTTGTTGATAGGAAGGTAGTTCCTTTAAAATATAATGAAATAAACTATGATAAAAAACGAATCCTAAATGTGAATACAGAAGATGTAATTCAATGGTTAGAAAAAGGTGGGCTTAGTAAATTTATTGGTAAAAGTTTACACAAAAAAGGTTTGGAGTTCTTTTTTTCGGCCCATATTTTAAATATAAAAAGTGATGATATATTACTTGATGCTGCTGGAGGTATGTCAAATTATTTAAAAGCTGTTAAAAAAAATTCTGGTATAAATGACTTATATTTAACCGATCATATTTTTGAAGGTTTACGACAATTAGATGATGGTATTAAAATAGTTGGTGGTGATATTTCTTCAATTCATTTAGAGAATAATAGTATTAGTAAAATTGCATGTCATCATGCATTTGAACATTTTAAGGCAGAGAAAGATGTAGAATTTATTAAAGAAGCATATAGAATTTTAAAGCATGATGGTGTGTTAGTAATAATTCCCTTATTCTTAACTGATATTTATGCTGAATGTTGGAACATAGAAACATCTGAACATTTTGATAGGAATTCAATTCTTATTATTGACAAAAGTGCATCAATTCCTGGTGCTGATGATGATGGGCATTTCGCTAGATTTTATGATATGGATGCCTTAAAAAATAGAATTATTAGGCCAGCAGAAAAGTTTGGATTTGAATGTGAAATTATAGAATGTCATATAGATGGAGCTATTATTCCTGATATGAGTACAAATTTTGGTTCCATGATAAATAGACCATTAAGAGCAATAAAGTTTCATAAGGTATAATTATGGGTGAAATAATAAAAATTTTATCAAAAGGAAAAATTTTAAATACATATTTTGAAATAGAATTAAACTATCCACCTGCTGCTAACCAAGATTATCAAATTCATATTCAATCTGAAAATTTTAGGCTTGAATTAGATAAGAAAGATTTTACAAAATATGCATTATCTATACTGGTCGCAGAAAGAAATTTAAAGAATTTAAAACATATAAAATGAACTTCATAGATAAAAACGAAATAATAAATATATTTAAATTATTAAATAATAGTGGTCTAGAATATATTTTACTACGAAATATAAATTTCGAGTTACCGGAAAAGTTAAAAATAGGCAAAGATATTGATCTTTTAATCAAAAAAAAAGATGAAAAAAAGTTTATAAGTTTTTTTAAACATAATAAATATCATTCAATCCCACATCCATTTAGAAATGATATATTTTTATATAATGCAGACAGCTTTGAATTTAAATATAATAATAATAATAAAATCTTATTTGATTTAAATTTTCAATTAGTAGTCAGAAGTTTAGATGCAGGACAATGGATACCGCTTGACCAAAAAATTCAAAGGTCAGCATGGACTAATAAAATATTTGAAAAAATTGATGAAGAATTTGGCTATTGGGCATTATCATATAATGATCAGTTTATAAATTTAATAGCAAGGTCAATATTTGATAAAAAAAAGTTTCAAAAAGGATATATAAATACTATAGAAGGATTAAAAAATAAAGTAGATTTATATGATGTAATGAAAAAATTAGAACTTATATTTTTTAAATATACTCCATATTTATTAAAGCAAATAGAAGAAAAAAAATATAACAGAATTATAAATAATTATATTCAATTTAAGAGATATTAATATGAGCAATCCATCAGTAATTATACTTGATAATAAGAGTAGTAAAAAGGGGAAAATTAAAAGATTTGTCATAGAAGACAATATTGGTGAGGCTATCCATTTGCATATAGACAATATAAGAATAGATTTCACTATAAAAGAGTTTTTAGAGTTTTCCAAGATAATTAGAAAATCATTAAAAGAATTAGATATTTTGAATGGATATGATATAGATAGTTTTGATGAGTATTTTTTAGGGGAATGTGCAGAATTTTTACCAAATTTAATTGAAATTAGAAAAGAAAAAGTTAAACTG
>JALTFF010000062.1 GCA_027007465.1 bacterium
CCTGATGGTATTGAGAGCGCTGAAATATTACAAATAATAGACCATCATAAAATTAATTTTCAATATGCAAAGCCAATCTATATTCATATAGAGCCATTAGGTTCAACAGCAACAATTTTGTCTAATATTTTTTTAAGCGAAAAAATAAAAATACCAACAAGTATAGCTGGTATACTTTTAAGCGCTATTTTGTCAGATACAGTTATATTTAAATCATCAACAACTACTCAGAAAGATATTAAAATAGCTAAAATTTTAGCAAAAATAGTCAAAATCAAAAATATTGAAAAATTTGGTATTAGCATAAAAGAAAAAAAAGCTTCTATAAATGGAATTTCTGCTAAGGATATTATTTTGTCTGATTTTAAAGATTTTAACTTTTCTGGGAAAAAAATAGGCATAGGCCAAATAGAAGTTTGTGATTTAAAAGAAGTAGAGCAAAGAAAAAAAGAAATTTATAAAGCACTTGAAAAAATTTTAAAAAATCAGAAATATTATTTAATGATTTTGATGGCAACAGATATAATTAAGCAAGGGAGCGAGATTATGTTTTCAGGGCAAAAAGAATTTTTAGAAAAAGCTTTTGATGTGAAAATTAATGGTAATTCTTTTTATTTAAAAAACGCAATGTCAAGGAAGAAAGATATTGTGCCTAAAATTAGTAGTGTTTTATTAGTTTAGCAATTGAATAGGGCATAATAGGTTGAATAGAATTTTAATAATATTTAAAATTAGGGAGCAAGAAAGTTTGGTATTTACAAAAAAAGACAAAAAAGTTCTTTTATAATAGATTAATAGTAATAACAAAATTAGACAGAGATAGAAGAAAGGAGAAAAGGAATTTTTAGAAAAAACTTTAATCAATAAGGAGGAAAAGTTATGAATTCAACGCGAGTAGCAATTACTGGTTTCGGAATTTGGTCATCCTTGGGAAATTCCTATGAAGATTGCTTTAAAAGTCTTTATTATGGAATTTCTGGAGTTAAGTTTTGCGAAGAATATGCTCAAGCAGGGCTTTCTTCTCAAATAAGGGGCGCTCTAGATGAACCCAAAAGAGCTAAAGAATTTTTGAAAAAAAATTTGCGCTATACTAGCGTAGGGACACTTTATGCTGTTGAGTCCTTTTTAGACGCTATGAAAACGGCGCGGTTATCATTAGATGAAATAAAGCAAACTGGTGATAGTGTAGGTGTAAACATTGGCACTGGTGGAGCTGCTCCATTAGAAGCAGCTAATGTAGACAGAATTTTAAGGAAAAAAGGGGCAAAAAGGATAAGCACAGGCAGTAATTTAAAAGTTTTGCCTAATAATCCTAATATTGTTTTATCAACAATATTTGGTATACAAGGCGGAAATTACGCTTGCACATCTGCTTGCGCTACAGCTGCAAATTGCATTGGCGACGCTTTTATGCGAATAAAGTTGGGACTGAACGACTTAGTCTTTGCTGGAGGATGTGATGAGCAAGACACATTGATTGCGTCTACTTTTTGCGCTTTACATTCTCTTTCTAGTCATTTCAATAAAAGCCCTAATAGAGCTTCGCGACCTTATGATGCTAAACGAGACGGCTTTGTAATGTCTGGTGGAGCAGGAATAATTGTCTTGGAAAATATGGAACACGCAATTCATAGAGGAGCGCCAATCTTAGCAGAAATTATTGGTTATGCATTTAACTCTGATGGAGGTCATATTACATCTCCATCTGGCAAAGGCGCAGAGGATTGTATGAAAAGATGTTTAAAAGTAGCTGGTCTAAGTCCTAATAAGATTGGCTATATTAACACTCATGGGACAAGCACCCGAAATGGAGATTTAGCAGAGGCAAGAGCAATTAAAAACGTGTTTGGAACTAATTGCCCTCCAATTAGTTCAACAAAGTCTTTGTCTGGACATGGACTAGGAGCTTCAGGCGCGCAAGAATTAATATATTCTTTAATTATGATGCAGAATAATTTTATCTCTGCGTCATCTAATATTGAAAAGTTAGATCCAGAAATAAGGAAAATGGGTTTATCTGATTGCATTTTAACAAAAAAATTAACCCCTTTCTCTTTTAATACTTTTATGTCTAATTCTTTTGGATTTGGGGGCAGCAACGTTGTTTTGATTGTTCAGAAGGTTTAAATTTTAAAGCTATCTTATTTTATAAGATAGCTTTTTTAATGTAATTTTACAATTTATCAAAATAACAGGTTTAGCGCAAAAAAGCTAAGCTTTTATGATTTATTCACATAATATATAACATAATAAGTAGCTTATAGTTGCTTAATCTCTTTTTAAGTGACTTGATTATTCTGCTCTGCTTGTCTATCACAAGTAACGCGCAGGAAGTTTTCACTCATAATGACAAGTTTTGTTATTATTAAGAAAGTTGAACTTCTTTATTATTGTTGTTAAGATATTTTTTCTGTTTTTTATGATTAAAATAAGGATAGAATTGACTTATTTTATAAAATATGCTATTTTAAAATAAAAAATATGGGTAGTATTAAAATAAATTTAAAAAATAAATCAAGAAAGAATGTTTTGTTCAATCTTGATGTAAAAAAAGTTTTAAATAAGTTTTTTATTGGACTAAAAAAAAGAGAAAGAGATATAATAAAAAGGCGTTATAGCTTGAAAAATGGGGCAAAAGAAACATTAGAGAGCATTGGCTCTTCATATAAACTTACTAGAGAAAGAGTTAGGCAGATTGAGAATAATGCTATTAGAAAAATGTTGG
>JALTFF010000063.1 GCA_027007465.1 bacterium
TTTTTGTTATTGAAGCATTATCAACAATTATTCAAATTGGCTCTAAAAAATTAAGAAAAGGAAA
The DNA here is from genome assembly GCA_027007465.1 of bacterium. GTDB lineage: Bacteria > Patescibacteriota > Patescibacteriia > Patescibacteriales > JALTFF01 > JALTFF01. Next base: position 65 of record JALTFF010000063.1, read on the forward strand.
GAAGGTTTTTATTAGCTCTCCAATACATCATCATCTTGAGGCAAAAGGATGGACAGAATCAAAAATAGTGATGCGTTCTTGGATAATTTCTGAATTAGTAGCTATGATTGGGTTAGTGATTTTTTTATTAGATAAAAATATTTAGTTTTAAAGAGAAATTAGGGATGACGCGCCTATCTACTGCTTTGCAGTTTTAAGTGTTTAGAATATACAAAAGACAAATCTTTTAATTTATCATACTTTAAAAATCTAAATTTATGCTACAGAAAATTAAAAGAAAAATTTATAATTTTTTATCAGAGTCTTTTTATAATAGTGATTATATTTTAATTACTATTGTGTTTGTCTTAGTTGTGTTTGGTATTATTATGTTAGCATCAGCAACAGGACCTAAAGCTTTTGAAAAATTTAATGATAGTTATTGGTTTGTAAGACATCAATTAATATATGGCATTGGTATTGGGCTAGTTTCTTTTTTTATTGCAGCAAATATTGATTATAGATTTTGGAAAAAAAAAGCTTTTTCTATTTTAATATTCTCAATAATTTTATTGTTATTAGTATTTGTCCCTCATATTGGAAGCAAATATGGACATGCTAGGAGTTGGATAAATATTTTTGGATTTTCATTGCAGCCAAGCGAAATAATCAAACTAACATTTTTAATGTATTTTTGCGCTTGGTTAGAAGCTAATAAAGAAAAAGGACTGATTGGAAAATGGAATAATTTTAAATCATTTGTTATCATTATCGCTATTGTATCTGTATTAATACTGATTCAACCTGATATGGGAACAATGTCTATATTATTAGCCACTAGTTTAATAGTTTACTTTATAGCTGGAGCAAATATCTTTTATCTTAGCGGATTTGTTAGTTTAGCAGTTGTATCTCTCTTAGTAATGATTCATTTTACAAAATATCAGGCAAATCGTTTTACAGCTTTTTTACATCCAGAATTAGACCCTATGGGTATTGGCTATCATATTAATCAAGCCTTATTAGCTATTGGATCAGGAGGTATTTTTGGAAGAGGATTAACAGCTTCAAGGCAGAAATTTAATTATTTACCACAAGTAGCAGCTGATTCAATTTTTGCTGTTATTGCAGAAGAAATGGGATTTATTGTCTGTGTTATTTTAATAATGCTTTTTATTTTATTGTTTTACAGAGGAATAAAAATTGCTATGTATAGTAAAGACGAGTATGGAAAGTTATTATCAATAGGTATTGTGAGTTGGATTATTATTCAAGTATTTATTAATATTGGCGGTATGATTAATCTAATGCCTATGACAGGCGTTCCACTTCCATTTATTAGTTATGGTGGCACTGCTATGGTAGTTAATTTAACAGCTATGGGCATATTAGTAAATATTAGTAAGCAAGAAACTTAATTTTAATAGATTATTTATGTTAGAATTTAAAAAAATTATTTTTACAGGAGGAGGAACAGCTGGTTCTGTAACACCATTATTGGCAATTTATGATAAATTAAATCAATATAATATTAAAGAGAAAAAATATAATTTTTTTTGGGTTGGCACTTATAGAGGCGTTGAAAAAAATATTATTAAGAAGTATGATATTATATTTTATTCAATATTCTCAGGAAAGTTTCGTAGGTATTTTTCTATAAGAAATTTTTTAGATCCATTTTTAATTATTATAGGGTTTTTTCAATCACTTGTGATTTTAAAAAAACTTAAACCAAATTTAGTATTGAGCGCTGGAAGTTTTGTAAGTGTTCCAGTTGTTTTAGCAGCTTATATTTTAAAAACTCCAATTATTATTCATCAATTAGATATTAAACCAGGATTAGCTAATAAAATAATGTCTTATTTTGCTAAAACAATTACTGTTTCTTTTAAAAATTCTTTAAAAGATTACAAAACTAAGGCTATTTGGACTGGTTGTCCTATTAGAAGTGATTTTAAAAAACAGTTTAATAAGCAAAAGATTTTAAATAATTTTAATTTAAAACAAAATTTTCCAATATTACTTGTTTTAGGTGGTGGAACAGGAGCTTTGGCAATAAATAAAATGATTGTTAAAACTTTGCCAGAGTTAACTAAATTTTGCCAGATAATTCATATTACTGGGAAAAATAAGGCATTAGCTAACAGAAAAGAATTACTCAATTATCATAATTACGAATTTTTACAAAATATTGCAGATGCTATGTTTATTGCAGATATAATTGTTTCGCGGGCTGGTATTGGAACTCTTTCAGAACTTTCTTATCTTGCAAAGCCATCTATTATAATACCTATCCCCTATTCTCACCAAGAAAAAAATGCTGAATTTTTTGAAAAACATAAAGCTATAATATTTTTAAAACAACAACAGCTTTCTTCTAAAAAATTTATTGAGCAAATAAAAAAATTACTATTAAATAAAGAATCTCAACAGCAATTAAGTAAAAATATAGCTAAATTAACACAGAAAAATAGTGAGGAAAAAATTATAAATGAAATTTTAAAGTTAGCTTAAAAGCTTGTTATTCTAATATTATAATAAATTTATTGATTGCGCTAAATTTATTTTCAAATATCAGGAGAAATCCATTTTAAAAATGAACTAAGCTATTTAAATAATTTTTTTGTTAATCTCAATAGCAATG
>JALTFF010000064.1 GCA_027007465.1 bacterium
GCTTATTAGAGAGTGAGGATTATAATATTAAAAATTTATATATTTATTTTTGTGAAAATATTGATTTTATATTTCGTTTAATAAAAAAATTAAAATATCAATTAGAAAAAAATTATTTATTAGAATTATTTGAACAAATTGAAATTCCTTTAATTCCTGTTTTATCAAAAATGGAATTGATGGGGGTAAAAATAAATGTTAAGTATTTACAAGGATTAGAACAAGAAATAGACATAAAAATAGAGAAGTTAAAAAAAGCCATTTATCAGCAAGCTGGCTTAGAATTTAATATTAATTCACCAAAACAATTAAGAGAAATCTTATATAATAAGCTAAATTTGTTTAATAAAAATATTGGCAAAGGTAAAACAGGCTATTCTACTGGCATAGAAGAACTTAGAAAAATAAAAGGTCAGCATTTAATTGTTGATTTAATAATTAAATATAGGGAGCTTTCTAAGTTAGATAATACTTATATTAAAAGCTTGCCAAAATTGATCAATAGAAACACTCAAAAAATATATACAAACTTTAATCAGACAATTACTAGCACTGGAAGACTTTCTTCGTCAAGTCCTAATTTGCAAAATATTCCAGTTCATAGCAATCTTGGAAATAAAATTAGAAGAGCCTTTGTAGCAGAAAATAATTATAAATTATTATCATTTGATTATTCTCAAATTGAGTTGCGTTTAATAGCTGCAATGTCTAATGATCAAAAAATGCTTAATGCATTTAAGCAGGGAATTGATATTCATAAGAAAACAGCTGCTGAAATAAATAAAATAAATTTAGATAAAGTGACTAAGAAAATGCGCTATCAAGCTAAAGCAATAAATTTTGGAGTTCTTTATGGGCAAGGACCTTATGGACTATCACAAGGAGCTAATATTTCTTTTAATCAAGCAAAAAAATTTATTAAACAATATTTTGAAGTATATCCCAAGATTAAAGATTTTATTAAAAAGGCAATTGATTCTGCTCATAACAAAGGTTATGCTATGACAATTTATAATAGAAAAAGATATTTACCAGAGATTAATTCATCTATAGAGTCAGTTAGAAAGGCAGCTGAGAGAATGGCAGTTAATATGCCAATTCAAGGTAGTGCTGCTGATATAATAAAAATAGCTATGCTAAAAATAGCAGAGGTTATTGATTATAAATTAGTAAGAATGATATTACAAGTTCATGATGAGTTGATTTTTGAAGTTAAAAAAGATATTATTAAAGAAACAGCTGAAGAAATTAAAAATATAATGGAAAATGTTTTAAAATTTAATAAGCCAAAGCATGTTGAACTTAAAAATATTGATTTAGTAGTTAATGTTAAGTTAGGTAATAATTGGGCAGATATGAAAGATTTAATTATATAGTTTAATAAAATTTATATATTTTAATAGTTGTTTTTTAAGGCAATTATTAAGGTTAAGCTTATGAAAAACAAATTTTTAATCCCAATCATTTCTGTTTTGTTTTTATTATTAATTGGTTTTGCAATTAATAATAGCTTTGCAAAGCAGATGTTTAAATTAAACATTAAGAGTAATCAGCAAACTCAAAAAGAACAAATCAAAAAAGTTAAACCAAAAAATGAAGTTGATATTATAAGCAAGGTAGAAAAGATGAAGCCAGAAAAAAATAATAAGACTGATTTAACAGAGGAGAAGGATGTTAAAAAAGAAAACAATAAAATTAAAAAAGACAAAGAAGATGTTTTAAAATCCAAAGAAAGCAATAACTCTAATAATAAAAAAAATGATATAGATATAAGTGGTAATAATTTGGAGAATGTAGAGGTTAAAAAGATAATAAAAAATAAAAAGGAAATAGTAAAAAAGTCAACTCCTAAGATTTTAATTTTATCACCTTTGCAAAGCGCAATTTTAAAAGGAAAGGCTGAGATAAAAGTTAACATAAAGGATAATAATGGTAAAATTAGTTCCTTAGAATTATATAGTAAAACAGGAAATGCGCTACCTTATTATATTGGCTCTTTTAACATAAGTGATAATCAAGAAGGAAAATACAGTCTTGATACTACAAAATTGCCTAATGGGACATATTATTTAATAGTTAAAAATAATGACATAAAATCGTCTGTGTTAATTAATATAAATAATGAAGTTGCTAAGGTTGATAAAAAAATTTATTTAAAAAAGAAAGTTGAGGAGATAAATGATAAGCTTAAAGAAGTTGATAAAAAAATAAAAAAACATCAAGAAGATCTTGATAAATTAGTGAAGCAAGCAGAGGAAAAAGCTAGCCAAATAGAGAAAAAAATAAAAACTAAAGAAGCTAAAAAATTAAAAGCGCCTCAAAAAGAAACAGTTCAAAAAAATATTAAACCAGAGGTTAAATTAAAAAATAAAAAAGTAAAAATAGGACAACCTAAAGAAAGTAAAGAGAAAAAAGTTGAACAGATTAAAATTGTAGTTGATAAAGTTAAAAAATTAGCAAAAAAAATTAAAGAAAAAATTGAAGTTAGTAAAGTTAAAGCAGAATTAGAAGCCAAGAAAAAAGCAGAGCAAGCTAAGAAATTAGCAGAGCAAGAATTAGAAGCCAAGAAAAAAGCAGAGCAAGCTAAGAAATTAGCAGAGCAAGAATTAGAAGCCAAGAAAAAAGCAGAGCAAGCTAAGAAATTAGCAGAGCAAGCCAAAACTAAAAGAGAAAAAGAG
>JALTFF010000065.1 GCA_027007465.1 bacterium
CCCGCCTGCAATGCTTTACATAGCAAAAGCGGGCAGGCCCGCCTACCAGCAGGCAGGCAGTAGAAAAGGATTATTATGTATTAGGTTTAGTATTCGCAATCTTATTTTGCAAAAGGTCTTAGAATTTAGAATTTCCACTGCAAAGCAGTGGTGATGGTGTGCCTATTGAAGAATGAGCCAACGAGTTTGTTCTATGCGGCTTGCTTAACCCAGCGCTAATTTTATAAACATTTGTAGAATTAGCGCTGGGGTAGGCAGAGTGAAAGCGAGGGTTAATAGCCCGTTTTGTCGTATGGACAAGACCCGAAACCGAGTGAGCTAACCATGGCCAGGTTGAAGTAATATGAAAATATTACGGAGGACCGAACCCACTAGCCGTGCAACACTAGGGGATGAGCTGTGGTTAGAGGTGAAATGCTAATCGAACTCGGCAATAGCTGGTTCTCCTCGAAATAGCTTTAGGGCTAGCCTTGAGCGCTGACTTTGGGAGGTAGAGCACTGGATGAGAGTGTGGCCGCAAGGTACCGCTTTCAATCAAACTCCGAATGCCCAAAGGTGTAGCTCAGGAGTTAGACTATGGGGGCTAAGCTCCATCAGTCAAAAGGGAAACAGCCCAGACCGCAGATTAAGGTCCCTAAATTTATGCTAAGTGTTAAAGGTAGTGTTGTGACTGTGACAAATAGGAGGTTGGCTTAGAAGCAGCAATCCTTTAAAGAAAGCGTAATAGCTCACTATTTAAGTTACTATGCGCCGAAAATGTACCGGGGCTAAGCATAATACCGAAATCGCGGATCAATATTGGTTATTTTAATCAATATTGGTGGTAGAGGAGTATTCTGTTCTGCAATAAAGTTGCGTCGCGAGGCGCAGTGGAGCGGACAGAAGTAAGAATGTTGGCATAAGTAGCATAAATCCTGATGAGAAATCAGGACACCGAAAGTTCAAGGTTTCCTGGGCAATGAAAATCAACCTAGGGTTAGTCAGGCCTAACCTGAACCCAGTGTTTAGAGCTTTATTTAATAGAGCTTTAAATGCTGGGTTAAGGGATGGACGAGCAGGTTAATATTCCTGCACTATTATTAGCCGTGCAAAAAAATGACACAGCTCAAAGATTTAAGCATCTTTATGGTATGGGTGTTGCTTACTATTTTATAGTAGGGAAGAGGCAAAGCTTTTAGCAGAGCCAATTTAAGTTGGAGAGTTGTCTAGAAAAGTTTTTTTGATTTAGGCTAATAATAACTGTACCGCAAACCAACACAGGTGAATGAGGCGAGAAGCCTAAGGTGTACGAGAGAACCCTTGTTTAGGAACTCGGCAAAACAGCGACCGTAATTTTGAGATAAGGTCTGCCAATTATTTGTGTCTCACTATACTCAACACAATACAAGTCAATGTTGTGGCGAGTAATAGTGAGGCGCAAATATATTGGTTTCAACAAAAGACCCCAAGAGACTGTTTACCAAAAACATAGCTCTCTGCTAACTCGCAAGAGGATGTATAGGGGGTGACGCCTGGCCAGTGTCTGAACGTTAAGAGGCGGGGTGGAATATTTATGTTTTAAACATAAATAGGAAGCTCTAAATTTAAGCGCAGATGAACGCCGGTCGTAACTATAACGATCCTAAGGTACCGAAATTCCTTGACGGGTAAGTTCCGTCCTGCAGGAATGGTGTAACGACTTGGGGACTGTCTTAACAAGGGACTCGGCGAAATTGCAATGCGAGTAAAGATGCTCGCTACCCGTAGCCGGACGAAAAGACCCCGTGAAGCTTCACTACAGCTTGATATTGAATTAGTAATATGCATGTTTAGAATAGGCAGGAGATTGTGGACTGCTTGCAGGACGCAATCGTCAGTGAAATACTGCCCTTGTGTATTTCTGATTCTAATTTGTTGTTATTAGTAGTAACAACGAAGACAGTGTCTGGCAGGTAGTTTAAGTGGGGCGCTTACCTCCTAAAAGGTAACGGAGGTGTTTACTAAGGTTGGCTAGCTCGGGATGGACATCCGAGCGATAGTACAAAGGCACAAGCCAGCTTTACTGCAAGACTTACAAGTCGAGCAGTTGCGAAAGCAGAACTTAGTGATCCGACCGTGCGATATAGGACGGCGGAAGCTCATCGGATAAAAGTTACTCCGGGGATAACAGGCTTATCGCGCCCGAGCGCTCACAGCGACGGCGCGGTTTGGCACCTCGATGTCGGCTCGTCTTAACCTGGGGGTGAAGAAGCTCCCAAGGGTTTGGCTGTTCGCCAATTAAAAAGGCACGCGAGCTGGGTTCAGAACGTCGCGAGACAGTTCGGTCTCCTATCCGCTACGGGCGTAGAAATTTGAAAGGATTCATTCCTAGTACGAGAGGACCGGAATGGACAAACCTCTAGTGAACCAGTTGTTCTACCAAGGGCATAGCTGGGTAGCTACGTTTGGTTGTGATAAGCGCTGAAAGCATATAAGCGCGAAGCCGACCTTAAGATTAGATTTCTTAGATTCCAGAGAGATTATCTGGTTAATAGGCTTTAGGTGTAAGTCTGGTAACAGATTTAGCCGAGAAGTACTAATAAATCATTTTTTTATCTTAATTTTGCAAATTTTATCCTCCCTATTTCATATATTGTAAAGAAGCTAAGCTTTTAGTATCTATTTTAGATAATAAAAGCTTAGCTTTATTTCCCTGGTGTTTTTAGCAACAAGGATACACCTGATCCCTTTCCGAATTCAGAAGTTAAGCTTGTTAGCGCCGATGGTAGTCCTTTTGGGCAAGAGTAGGTCAATGCCAGGGAATTTTAACAAAAAAGCCATTTTAAAAATGGCTTTTTTGATTTGTTGGGAATATTAGATAAGTTTAAGTGTGTCTATCGCAATAGACAATACGTGAAAAAGCCTTAGCTTTGTTTTCTTAAACAATATTATTAGAGAAAAGAAGCTTAACTTACTATGGAGTTGAGCTTCTTTAGTCAAGCTCTTTTAGTTGCTTACAATTTATTGATTAAAAATTTTAATAATGTTAATATAAGACTATGAAACAAGTAATTGATTTACATATTCATTCTAAATATTCTCGCGCTTGCTCTCCTAATTTAGATTTGGAAAATATTTACAAGGCTTGTAAAACCAAGGGAGTTAACATAATTACAACAGCTGATTTTACTCATCCGCTTTGGTTTAAACAATTAAAAAATAATTTAGAACAGATTGGTAAGACAGGCTTGTATAAATTAAAGAAATTTGATAATGAAGATGTAAAATTTATTTCAGGCACTGAATTGTCTTGTGTTTATTCTAAAAATGGCAAAACAAGGCGAGTTCATATTGTTGTTCTAGCTCCTAATTTAGATGTTGTTGAAGAAATAAATAATCAATTAGGAAAAAAATTTAGATTAGATTATGATGGTCGGCCTATTTTAGGCATTGATACAAAGGAATTATTTAAATTATTATTGAAAATAGATAAAAGATGTATGTTAATTCCAGCTCATATTTGGACACCATGGTTTGGGATTCTCGGCTCTAAAAGCGGGTTTAACTCAATAGATGAATGCTTTGAAGAGATGACTGATGAGATTTATTCTATTGAGACAGGGCTATCAAGCGATCCAGAAATGAACTGGCGTTTAAGCGCTTTAGACAAATTTACATTAGTTTCTAATTCTGATGCTCATAGTTTACAAAATATTGCTAGAGAAGCAAATGTAATGGAAATGGAAAATCCAAGTTATGAAGAGATTTGTAATATTATCAAAATGCGTAAGCAAGGAAAAGCTAAACAACAATTAAGAAAATTTTTATATACAATTGAGTTTTATCCAGAAGAAGGTATGTATCATTTAGATGGTCATCGTTTATGCAATATAAGATTTACGCCAGAGCAGTCTAGAAAAAATAAAAATATTTGCCCAGTCTGCAAAAAACCATTGACAATTGGCGTGCTAAATAGAGTAGAGCAATTAGCAGATAGAAAAAAAGGGGAAAAGCCTTCTGATGTTGTGCCTTTTAAAAAATTAATTGAACTTGACAAAATTATAGCTGAGTCAATGGGAATTAAATCAAGAAATTCAAAAGCAGTTCAAAAAGAGTTTATGAAAATTATAAGCCAAGCAGGGAATGAATTAGCGGTTTTAATTGATTTAAGTTATGAAGAACTTGAAAAAATTACATCACCTAAAATTGTTGAAGCTATTAGAAGAGTGAGAGAAGAAAAGTTGATTATTCAACCTGGTTTTGACGGTCAATATGGGAGCATTAAAATTTTTAGTGATCAAGAAAAAAAAGCTAATAAGCAGAAAAAATTATTTTAAATATATTAATGTAATTTAAAAAAGATTAAAAAAGCTAAGCTTTTTTATTTTGTTATTTTAATTTTTACTTCCTTTGTTTTCACAAAGTTATTATTCCAATCAAATGCCTTTGCATATAAAATATATTCTCCTAATTTAGGTATTTGAGTCCATTTTCCTATTATTTTGTTATTTTGCGTAATATTATTTTCACTATCTATTTCTAATATAGTTCCATCTGACTCGCGCGCGTAGAATTTAACTTGTTTAATATTTTCTGGTTTAAAAGTAATCACTTCTAAGTTTATTGGAAAATCATTTTTCGTAAAATGACTATTATTAATAGGATTACTCCAACTTAGACTTATCTGATTTTCTTTTTGATTTGGATTTAACTTAAGATTAAAATTCACTGTTTTTTCTTTACTATTATCAATATCATCATAGGCTATTATTTTTAAGCTATGATAGCCATTTTCTAAATAACCTAAAAAGATTTTAGCTACCCATGGATATTTATTAATATTAGATAGTAATTGTCCGTCAATATAATATTCAACCCTACTTATACCTCGCAAAGCGCTTGCTTTTATCTGCGGTATTAATATGTTTGAGTTAATATTTTGATCATTATTAGGATAATAGATATCTAATTTTGGCTGATTTTTTTTAATATGTAAATCATCTTTTTCACTAGGTATTTTTTCAAAATTATAATTCTGTTTTTTGACCCATTTTAAAACAGGGGATTCCCATTGTTTAAATTGTGGATCTTTATTAGGATCTTTTGGAACAGGGCCTAATGGATTATTTTTATCAACATAATAAAGGATGCAATGAGCTTGTTTAAAAGTTTTTTCTTGGCGATAACTTTTAGGAGTTAATTCAGTAGCTAATTTATTAGATGCTTTATCAATTACAACAGTTGTTTTAACAATCGCATTTCCATCTAACATTGGTTTGCCTGTCTTAGTTTCATTAGGAGCTTTAAAATATTCAATAGGACTATTTCCTAAAACTTTTTTCATAAAATTATGCCAAATAGGCGCTGCAACTACTCCGCCAGCTGCTCCTCTTTTCATTTTCTCATTATTATTATTTCCAACCCAAACACCAACAACTAGTGATGGTGTATAGCCAATTGTCCATCCGTCACGATAATCATTCGTTGTTCCAGTTTTAGCTGCAATAGGCCTATTGCCTAAATTTAACCAATTGTGAAGACCAAAAGTAAGAGCTCTTGCCTTGTTATCAGATAGAATGTCATTGATTTCTCTAGCGATTTTTGAATTTAAAACTCGTTTTTCATTATTTTTGTATTCATCAATAATTCTTCCATTAGAATCTTCTATTTTTAAGATAGAAGTTAGTTTATGTAGTATTCCATCTCTGGCAAAAGCGCTATAAGCATTTGTATGCTCTAAAAGTTTAACTTCACCTCCGCCTAAGACTAAAGATAAACCATAACGATTTCTTTGTTTTAAAGTAGAGTAACCTAAATCATCAGCTAAATCTAAAACATTATTTACTCCAACTAAGTAAAGCGTTTTAACAGCTGGAATATTTAAAGAATTAGCTAAGGCTTGTTTAATAGTTACAGGCCCATGTTCTTTACTATCATAATTATGCGGAATATATGTTTTTTTGCTTTGGACAGAAAAGTTAGTCACTAAATCAAATAAAATCGTTTTAGGAGTATATCCTTTTTTAAAAGCAGTTGCGTAAACAAATGGCTTAAAAGATGAGCCAGGCTGTCTTGGTGATATAGTTGCATTAACATTAGGATCAAAAAGACAATTTATTCCTGGCTTACACCCTTTAGGATAAGGTTTCGCAAAATAATCTTTTGATCCAACCATTGATAAAATTTGTCCTGTTTTTGGATCAATTGCCACTAAAGCGCCATTATAAGCATTATATTTTTTATCTTTTTTAATTCCATCTTTTAATACTTGCTCAGCGATTTTTTGTTTATATAAATCAAGAGTAGTATATATTTTCAACCCTCCTTTTTCAAGCATTTCCTCGCCATATTTTTCAGATAGATATTGCTTAACAAACATTACAAAATGAGGCGCTATAATCTTTTCTTTTCTTTTTGCAAATTTTATTTCTTGTTTTTTAGCTTGTTCTAATTCATCTTTTGTAATATATCCCTGATCATACATAGTGTTTAAAATATGTTGTTGTCGCTCAATAAGCTTATCTTTATGAGAGCCATAAGGAGAGAAATAAGTAGGAGCCTTAGGAAGAGCAGCTAATATAGCTGATTCAGCTAAAGTCAAATCTTTTGCGTTTTTATTAAAGTAATATTTAGCTGCTGCTTGAATTCCATAAACATTAGAACCATAAGGAATTTCATTAAAATACATTTGTAAAATTTCATCTTTGGAAAATTTCTTTTCTAAATTATATGTAATAATGATTTCTTTAATTTTTCTAGACCATTTTTTTTCAGGAGTAAGAATGGCGTTTTTTACTAACTGTTGAGTAATAGTAGAAGCGCCTTGAGCTTTTCTACCTTTAATTATGTCTACAATAGCTGCTTTAATCATTCTTTTAAAATTAAGCCCAGAATGTTGATAAAAAGTTTTATCTTCTGCGCAAATAGTTGCCCATTTTATGCAAGATGGTAGTGATTCAATCTTTATTAGAGTTCTTTTTTGAGCTCCATGTATTTCATAAAGTAGAGTTTTTCCAGTTCTATCATAAATTTTAGTTGTTTGAGCTAATTTTCTTTTTAAAAGTTGATTAGGATCTGGCAAATTACGGGAAAATATAATAAGAATAACAAAAAGGCTTATTAAGCCAAGAATTGCAAGCCCAAAAAAAGTTATTAAAAAAAATTTCAAAATTTTTGATGAATTTTTTTTCTTTTTATATATATTACCTGAGCTTGTTTTTTTATGTTTATTATTAGGTTGCCAATGACGAGGGGAGTATATTTTTTTAGAAAGTTGTGGGATCATAAAAAATTATTTTTCTCTTAAAAATTCTGCAGCTTTTTCTGGTAAGACAGAATTAATTATAATTCCAGAGCCTAATTCAATGCCACCCCAAATTGATTCCCTTGGTTGCAATTTTAAATAGAAATGTTGATCAGTATCTGAAATTATTTGATGAATAAATAAGTTATAAGATAAATCTAATTTGTGTATTTTAAGTAAAACCATTTTTAAGGCAGTTGCTAAGGACCTAATTTCTTTTTTATTTAATTGTGTAATATTATCAACATGTCTTTTAGTAAAAAACCAAGTTTCAAAATGAAATTCTGAAGCATAAGGGGCAAACACAGCCACTTCATTATTTTCAAAAATTTTTCTTTCTGAATTCATTTCTTTTTTAATAATATCGCAGTAAACGCATCTTTTGTGTTTTATTTTATATCTTTTAGCCTTTTCTAACTCTTCGTAAACATCTGGAGGCAATAAAGATGTTGCAAAAACTTGAGAATGAGAATGCTGGACACTGGCGCCTGATTTTGATCCTTTGTTTTTAAAGATTAAAATATATTCAATTTTTTTATTTTCACTTATTGCTCTTGTTCTTTTAGCATACATTTTTAAAACATTTTCAATTTGCCTAATAGGCAATTCTCCAAAATCTAATCCATGTTTAGGTGTTTCAATAATCACTTCTTGTGTGCCATAAGCTTGAGGATTATTTAAAGTAACAGATGGAAATATGTTTTTAATAGCTAATATTTCCCAATTTTTATTTTTATCATCAATCCTATCAGTAATATTTTTGTTAATAATATTTTCTGGACAAAATGGGCATTTTTTAACTCTTTTTATAATTGTTTGTTCTTTAATGTCGCGTGGCCGATTAGCTCTACTAGGGGTGATAATTACATATTTATCCAGAAAATAATGTTTTCGTATTTGAGATTTTAGTTGCATAATTTTTTTATTTAATATTTAGATTTTTAATATAAGAAGGAATAACTTATTTAGTTGAAAAGGGGCTAAGTCGCTGCAATTGAAAAATTATAGTAACTTAGTCCCTTTATAAAAGCATATTTAAGGGATTTCTTGCTCTATTCAGAATGGTTTTTAATTATCCATTAAAAAAGGGCATTCATTGCATTAAGCAAGTTATAGATTGTTAGGTAATCTAAATAACAAATTTTAGTAATTTTATTTATTTAATGCTATTTTATATAATTTTAAATATTTTTTAGCGCTTTTTTTCCAAGAAAAATCTTGCGCCATTCCATTTTTTTGTAATAATATCCATTTATTATAATCATAGTATATGTTTAAAGCTTTTTCAATTGTATTGTGTAGTGCGTCAGGGCTAAAATCCTTAAACAAGAATCCATTAGCTTTTTTTAGGCAATTTGCAGAGCGTGAATTATAATTTATAATACTATCATGCAAACCGCCAATATCTCGAGCTATTGGCACACTTCCATATTTCATAGCAATCATTTGCCCCAAACCGCATGGCTCAAAATAAGATGGCATAAGAAATATATCAGAGCCAGCATAAATTTGTTGGGCTAATTCTAAATTAAAATCAATTTTTACAGCTAATTTTGTT
>JALTFF010000066.1 GCA_027007465.1 bacterium
TATGTTAAAAAAATAAGTAATCAAGATAGATACAAACTTCTAATACCTAAGGACAAACAAAAAGATCAAAGCTATTTTTTATGGACATTAACTCAGCATAAATTAAAGCATATTTTATTTCCATTAGGAAATTATAATAAGTCAGAAGTATATCAATTAGCTAAAAAATTTAGTTTACCATATTCTAAAAAAGAATCTTCTGATATTTGTTTTCTAAAAAATACAAAAATTAAATTATTTTTAAAAAAATATTTAAAATTAAAAAAAGGTGATATCATAGATGTTAAAGGTAAGATACTTGGAAAACATAATGGCTTAGCATTATACACTATTGGACAAAGGCAAAATATTGGCATTGGTGGAATAGGCCCTTATTATGTTGTAAAAATGGATTTCCAAAACAATAATTTAATTGTAACCAATTTAGCTGATGAAAAGCAACTTTATAAAAAGGAATTATTAGCTAATAAAATTAACTGGATTAGCGGGAAAAGACCTCAATTACCACTAAAATGCGCTGCTAAAATTAGATACAGGCAAGAATTAGCATCAGTTATTGTTGAAAGAAAAAATAAAACAGAATTAAAAGTTTTATTTAATAAACCACAAAGAGCTATTACATCTGGACAATCAATTGTTTTTTATAATAAAAATGAGCTTTTAGGTGGTGGAATTATCAATTAAGTTGCAACTTAAAAAATATAGGTTATAATTAAGTTATAACTTAATTATGTAAATAAAAATTATTATTACAAAATATGACAAAAGAAAAAATATTTCACAGAATTTTACAGATTTTATTACTTTTAACTTTTATTGCTCCATTAATTGTCACGCCATCACTACTTTTTCCATTTATTACTGGCAAGGCTTTTTATTTTAGATTCTTAATAGACATAACTTTTTGTTTATGGCTTGTATTTATTTTAGCCTATCCAAAATATCTACCTAAATTAAATAATTTATCTCTTTCAGTAGTTATTTACGCAGCAGTACTGTTCTTATCATTTATTTTTAGTGTTGATCATAATTTAAGTTTTTGGGGAGATGTTGAAAGAATGTGGGGTGTATGGTCATTATGGCATTTCTTCTTATTCTTTATTATGGCGTCTTCGCTTTTTAGAGAAAAAAAAGACATATATTTAATGCTAAATACTTTTTTATTTTTTTCTTTTTTTGTTTGCCTATATGGCTTTGCTGAAAAAGCTGGCTTAAAATGGACAATATCTCATAATCAAAGTAGAATTACATCTACATTTGGAAATTCTGGCTTATTAGCTTCTTATTTAATTTTTGGCTTTTATTTTTCAATTTTTCTATTTTTTGAATTTGAAAGATATATTTTAAAAATTATTTATTCTCTTTTATTTTTCACACATTTTTTAGCTTTATTCTTTACTGGGACAAGAGGGGCTTATCTTGGTGTAATTATCAGCTTTGTTGCTATGTTATTATTAATTATTATTTTAAATAAAAATAAAAAAATAAAATATTCAATAGCTGGCTTACTTGTTTTATTTATTTTAAGTTATGGTTTTTTAATAATAAATAGTAATAAAAAATTTGTAAAAAGCAATAGCTATTTATATAGGCTAACTCATTTTTCATTAAAAGATGCAACTCTTAACACTCGTTTACTTTCATGGAAATACGGACTAGAAGGATTTAAAAATAATCCATTATTGGGCACTGGACCTGAAAATTATGCTATTGTTTTTGATAAATATTTTCAGCCAATATTTTACAACTACACATCATCTGAAACATATTTTGATAGAGCGCATAATATCTATATTGGAACATTAGTAACAACAGGAATCTTGGGTCTTATTAGTTATTTATTAATTTTTTATTTTATCTTACATTACTTAATAAAGGCAGAAATAAAAGCAAAAATTAGTCATAATTTCTTTATTATAAGCATTGGTTTGTTTACTGCTTATACTGTTCAAAATGCTTTTATTTTTGACAATTTAGGATCATTATTAGGTTTTATGGTTTTTTTAACTATTGTGCAAAATTATACTAATATAGATGATGATTATAATAATAAAAATAATACAATTAAACCAGCTTCTAAACATTTTATTTATGCAACATCAGCTATTTTATTTATATTATTTATTGTTTCTACAAACTATACGATTATTAAACCAGTTAGAGCAATGGAGTTATCTATTAAAGCGGAAAAATTATTATTTGAAAGTAAAAATTCTCATCAAGCCTTTATTTTAATAAAAAAATCTTTAACAAAATATACTGTTTTAAATAGAGATATTAGAACTAATTTATCTCAAGTTATATCAAAAGCTATAATGAATAAAAAGTTTAATCATCAAGATGCTGTTGATAGCCTGAACTTTATTATTGGTGAAATGAAAAAAAATTTAGCTTATAATCCAAAAGATTCAATGCTTAATATGCAACAAGGTGAATTATATACATTAAAAGGAGGATTAATAAAGGATAATAAATCATTAAAAATTGGTCAAAGATATTTAGAAAAAGCTATTGAATCAAGCCCAGGCAGAGTTAAAGCTTATTATCCATTAGCAGAAAATAAATTTTTATTAGGAGACACAAATGGAGCTGTAGAAACAATGAATAAAGCAATTAAATTAAATCCTAATTTTGAACAATCTTATTGGCAATTAATCAGGTTTTATTACTTTCTAGGTAAAGATAAAAAGGTTATGGAAACAATGAAATTGGCAGAACAAAATAAAGCTGGTTTAAGTGTTAAAAATTTAGAAACATTAGCAGTTAATTTTTATAAAAAAAATAAATTAAAATTATCAGAGCAAATTTTTTCAAAATTATCAAAAAATCAACCTAATAATTATCACTATTATGTTGATTTAGCAAAAATTTATTCTCGCTTAGGTGAAAAAGAAAAAGCAAAGAAAGCTGCTCTAACAATTTTAAAACTTGAACCAAGAGCTAAGAATGAAATTGATGTTTTTATAAAAAGCTTAAAACAACATTAGTAGAATGATTAATTTCGCATAACACCTATCATATAATGGTTTTAGACAAAAAGAGCTTAACTCCTTTAGCTGAAAAGTAACTAAGTCGTTATATAGCAACTTAGTCACTTACATATAGGCTGATTTTGCATAGAAAAGGAGTTTAACTATTTGGAATCCAAGAGCTTAGCTCATTTTAGAGTATGCGCATTGATGAAAGCATATCTAAAATATGCCTATTATGTTTAGTAAAGCAAACTCAAATATATTATTTTGGATTTTTTTATGTTTAAAAAAATACTTTCTATTATTTTATTAATCGCTTTATTTGAATTTTTATCATTTATTGGTTATTTATTTCCCCAATTTAATCAAATAGCTTTTTTTGTAATTGCTATTTTTGTTTTAATTTTATCAATATATAATCTTGAGTATGGTTTATACATAATTTTTGCAGAATTGTTTATATCTTCTAAAGGTTATCTTTTTTATTTTGCATCAAATGGTTTAATAATTTCTATACGCATTGCATTGTGGATAATTATAATGTCTGTTTGGCTAAGCAAAGTAATTATAAAAACTATTAGAGATAAAAAATTAGCTATAAATTCTTATTATTCGCCTTATTTGCCATATATTTTAGCGCTATTTATTTTTATAGCTTGGGGTTTTACAAATGGAATTCTAAAAAATAATGGATTTAACAATATTTTTTTTGATTTTAATAATTGGCTATATTTTTTATTAATTTTTCCTATAATCCAAATTTCTGCAAAATCAAATTTAACTAATAACAGTGATTTGCTTCAAAATAGATTTTTAAAAAATTTGTGGCAGATTCTTTTAGCTAGTATTAGTTGGATTACATTAGAAACATTTATATTATTATTTTTATTCTCACATAAAATTTCAACAATTTTGCCGCCAATTTATAAATGGATTAGGACTAGTGGAGTAGGGGAGATTACTATGATAAAATCAGGATTTTATAGAATTTTTTTTCAAGTTCATATTTTTGAATTATTGGCAATTTTCATTTTTCTATTCTTTATATTAGATTTGATAAACAAACATCAAATCAAAACTAAAAAATTTTTATTAAATTTTAATGCTTATTGTTTGCTTTTATCAGCTATTATTATTAGTTTTTCACGAAGTTTCTGGCTTGGGCTTGTTATCGGAATTTTAAGCCTTATGCTATGGATCTTAATTAAATATGGGTTTAAAAGAGCTATAGAATTATCTAGCATAATTTTAATAGGAGCAGTAGTTTCTGTTTTTTTAATATTTGCTATTGTTAAATTTCCATATCCAAAATCAATGGCAAAATTTAATCCAGATTTATTACAAGAACGCGCTCAAGATATTAAGAAAGGAAAAGCTGTTTCTTCAAGATGGAATTTATTGCCATTACTATTACAAGAAATAGAAGAAGCGCCAATTTTAGGTAAAGGTTTTGGTAAGACAATTACATATAAGTCAAATGATCCAAGAATTGCCAATACAACTGCTAATTCAATGTACACTACTTATGCTTTTGAATGGGGATGGTTAGATATTTGGTTAAAATTGGGAATTTTTGGAATAATTATCTACTTAGCTTTATTATATAAGCTAATATTATTATGCCTAAAAATAAAGCTTGAATTAATGATTCAAAATTATTTGATTTATAGTTTAGCTCTAGGTATAATAGTTTTAGCCATAGTAAATTTTTTCACACCTTATCTTAATCATCCTTTAGGAATTGGTTATATTTTATTATTAGGTTTGATAATAAATAGCATTAAAGTAAGGAATAAGCCGCTTACATAAAAACATGTTTAATGGATTTCTCTTCTCGCTCAAAATAACATATCTTTTAGACGTCAATTAAAAGCATAAAGAAGATAAGTTTTGTTCTCTTGAAAAAATTGAGATTCTTTTATATCTGTTCAAGTAAAGTTATGGAATTTGATTTTAAAATATGCTATAATATTGTTGTATGCAAAAGAAAACATATAAAAAAATATTTTTAATAATAACTATTCTTATAATATCAACATTATTATCATCCACAAAAGTTATAGCTGCTGATGAATTTAATCCTAATTATATTATCTCTGATCAAGAAGTGCTTGATGCAAATTCAATGTCACTTGATTATATTAGGCAATTTTTAGCTGATAAAGGTAGTTATTTAGTTAATTATAAAGCTATGACAGATAATGGAGTTTTAATGTCTGCCCCTGAAATTATCTATAATTGCGCAAGAAAAAATGGAGTAAGTCCTAAATTTTTAATTGTTTTATTGCAAAAAGAGCAATCATTAGTTGAAGAATCTATGCCAGATAAAAGAGCTTTAGACAAAGCCACTGGATATGGATGTCCTGATAATGAAGCTTGTAATCCTCGTTGGAATGGTTTTTATAAGCAGATTAATAGCGCTTCATTACAATTTAGAGACTATATGGATGAACCAGAATTATATAAATATCAAGTAGGAAAAACATATACATTTATAGATAATCGCGATGGAGTAGGTAAGGTTACAACAGTAGTAACACCAGCTAACCTAGCAACAGCTGGACTTTATAATTATACTCCGCATGTCTATAATGGAAATTATAATTTTTGGAAAATCTGGCATAGATATTTTAGCCCTACTAATTATCCAGATGGATCATTATTGCAAGCCAAAGGAGAAGTAGGCGTTTGGTTAATTGAAAATGGTAAGAAACGTCCTTTTTTAACAAAAGGAGCTTTATTAACAAGATTTGATCCAAAGAGAATTATTACTGTTGATAAAACAGTTTTAGATAGTTATGAAAAAGGAGCTCCTATTAAATTTCCTCAATACAGTCTAATTAGATCGCCAAGTGGAGAAATTTTTTTGTTAATTGATGATAAACGTCATAAAATTATATCTGGAAAAGCGCTTAAACTTTTAGGTTTTAATCCAGAAGAAATAGAAAATGCTAGTTGGCAAGATGTTAATGCTTATAAAGAAGACACTCCTATTACAGCTAGTTCTACCTATCCAACAGGAGCTTTACTACAAAATAGTAAAACTGGTGGAGTTTATTGGGTAATCAATGGAACAAAAGCTCCACTTAAAGACAGAATATTTTTAAAAGTTAATTTTAAAAATAGAATGATTACTCCAGTAAGCCCAGAAGAACTAAAAAATTTTAAAACAGTTGAGCCAGTTAAATTGCCTAATGGATGCCTTATTAGCGGACCAAAGTCTCCAGCTGTTTATGTAATTTCAAATGGAAAAAAATTACCTATTGCAAGCGCTGATGTTTTTAAAGGATTAGGTTATAACTGGAAAAATATTTTAAAAGTTGACCAGAGGGTTTTAGATCTGCATCCAACAGGTAAAGCTTTGATTAGTGTTAATAAATAATATTTATAAAAAATTATATGCTTAATTTTGCAGCTATTGTTCCACATTCTCCTCTTTTGCTACCAGAAATTGGAAAAGAGAATTTGGAAAATCTAAAAAAAACAATTAATGGTTTTAAAGAACTGGAATATTTATTATATGCTTCAAAAGTAGAAACTATTATCATTATTTCACCTCATGGCTTTGCAAGCACAAACTATTTTAATATTAATCTTAATGAAAAATATCAATGTAATTTAAAAGAATTTGGTGATTTTGAAGAAAAAAAAGATTTTAAGGGAGACATTTTTTTAATAAATGAACTGGTAAAAAAAGTAGAAGATAAAAGTGTCCCAGTAAATATTATTACTGAAGAAGAAATTGATTATGGAACTTCTGTGCCTTTGTTAATTTTAACCAAAGACTTCCCTGCTGACAATGAAATAAAGATTATTCCATTAAATATAAGCGGTTTAAATTTACAAGCTCACTATCAGTTTGGAAAATATTTAAAAAGATTTATCAATAAAAGCAATAAGCGAATTGCTGTATTAGCCTCAGCTAATTTATCGCATTCTTTAACTGAAAAATCACCAGCTGGTTTTAATTCTTATGCAAAGAATTTTGATGATAAAATAATTTCAGCTTTAAAAGACAAAAATAAACAAACTATTTTAAAAATAGACAATAAATTAGTTGAACAAGCTAATGAATGTGGACTTAAATCAATTGTAATTCTTTTAGGAATATTAGACTTGGTGAACTACCAGCCCCAGCTTCTTTCTTATGAATTTCCATTTGGCGTAGGATATTTAGTAATGAATTTCAAGCTAAAATAAATCCTATTTATGAATTACTATAATATTGTTCCACTGACTAAAATTCCACTTAATAAAAAGCAGGTATATTATTATAAAAGCAAAGAAAAAATTAAAAAAGGACAGTTAGTAAAGATAAATTTTAATAACAGAGAGATTAATGGAATTGTTTTGAATAATTACAAGATAAATGGTAAAGAAAAATTAATTAAGCTCATTATAAAATCTTTTAACAAAATAACATTAACTAATGAACAATTAAAATTATCTCAATGGATGTCTGATTATTATTTTTTTCCACTAAGCAAAATATTATCTTTATTTATTCCAAGTTTTAATTACAAAATATTAAAAAATGCTGATAAACTTGAAAAAAATAAGTATAGCTTAAAAAATAAAATAGAAATTAAATCTGATAAATATCTTAACTTAAAAAATAAATATTTTTTATCTCAGAATGATTTTTTAAAAAATTTTAATGTTTCTTTGCCTATTATTAAAAAGAATATTGAAAAAGGTAACCAAATTTTAATATTAGTTCCAGAAATTATTAGCCTGCCTTTTTACTTATTTCATCTTAATAAATATTTTAACCAAGAAATTATTGCTCAATTTCATTCTAAATTAACAAATCAAAACTATTTTCTATCTTGGCAAAAAGTTAAAACTGGAAAAGCAAAAATAATTTTAGGAACTAGACAAGCTGTTTTTGCCCCTTTTAAAAATTTAAAAACAATTTTTATCCAAGATGAACAGAATTTAAACTATAAGCAATGGGATATGAATCCTCGTTATGAAGCAAAAACAGTTGCTTCTGAGTTGTTAAAATTATTTAGCGCAAAATTAATTTTGTTATCTTCTGCTCCATCAATAGAATCATATTATTATCTTAATAAAGGTAAATATAAATCGCTTTTTAGAAAAAATACAATATTTAAAAATATTAAGCCAGTAGTTAGAAAAATTGACTTATCAAAGGAATATTATTTTAAAAATTTTTCTCCATTAAGTATGGAATTGCAAGAGAAAATAGAGCAAGTATTAGATAAAAACAGACAAGTTTTCCTTTGGGCGCCTTATAAAGGATATTCTCGCTTTACTGTTTGTCAAGATTGTGGATATGTTTTTAAATGTCCGCACTGTAATAGATATTTAATAACAACACAGAATAATTGGCTATCATGCCCTTCTTGTTCATTTAAACAACCTATGCCGCTTGTTTGTCCAAAATGCAAAAGCGCTCATTTAAAATCTTATGGTTGGGGTGTTCAAAAAATTGAGCAAGAAGTAATTAAATTATATCCAAAAGCAAAAGTGCTTAGAATTGATGAAGAAAATATAAGAAATAAAAAAGAATTTAATAAAATTGTAAAAGTTTTGCTAAATCAAGATTTTGACATTGTTATTAGCACTAAAATGTTCTTGGGCTTAATCAACAAATTATTTATGCCTAATATTCAATTATCAGCTGTAATTAATTTTAATAGCTTATTAACAATTCCTTATTGGCGAGCTCAGTCCCAAATTTTTTCTCAAATAATTCAATTAATTAGCAATAGCCAAGAAATAATCATCCAGGCTTTTGATGTTCAAGA
>JALTFF010000067.1 GCA_027007465.1 bacterium
CTGCTATAAAATAGTTATAGTTTATAGACTTTTTTCAAAATAATTTTTCCGCTCTATTTTCCCCAAAACTTGTTTCATAAACTTTCCAAATGCTCAGACATTGCCAAAGTTTCCTCAACTTTGTTTTGAAAAAAATATCTTAAATTCTATTTATAATCTTATTTTACAAAATGTCTTATGAAAAAAATATTTATATTCTCAATTATTTTACTATTTTTTATATTAAATTACAATGTATCTGCAACTTCTTTGTTAGATTCAGATCATGATGGTGTTCCAGATAAAGATGAAATAACACTTTATAAGACAGATCCTCATAATCCTGACACTGATGGAGATGGATACTCTGATTTTGTTGAACTAAATAATGGATATTCTCCGCTCAATCCTCTCCCAGTTAAATTAAAGGATAATGATTATGATAAAGATGGACTAAGTGATAAATTAGAATTAGAATTTGGAACTGATTTATCAAATCCAGATACAGATGGCGATGGCTATAAAGATGGAACAGAAATTAAAAATGGCTATGATCCCCTTTCTCCAAAACCAATAAAATTACCAAAACGCATTGAAATAGATACTAAAAATCAGAGATTGTCTTATTTTTTGGGAAAAGTTAGATTAGGAATTTTTCTAATTTCTAGTGGTGTGCCGTCGCATCCTAGTCCAAAAGGACATCATACTATTACTAATAAAATAATTAAAGCCTGGTCTCCTTATGGCCTATGGATGCCATACTGGCTTGGGCTTGATAGTGGCCGTTTTGGTATTCATGAATTGCCATATTGGCCAAATGGAGTTCGCGAAGGCGAAAATCATCTTGGGCATCCTGCTTCCCATGGTTGTATCCGCCTTGGTTTAAAAGATGCTAAAAAATTATATAATTGGGCACAAGTAGGAACTCCTGTTTTTATTTATTAATCAATTTCAATGCCAACTGGACAATGATCAGAACCTTTTACTTTTGATAAGATAAAACTATCTTTTAATTTTAAACCCATTTTTGGAGAAACAAAAATATAATCTATTCGCCAGCCTAAGTTTCTTTCTCTGGCTTTTGGCGCAAAGTAAGCCCACCAAGTATAATTTCCGCCCTCTTTATTGAATTTTCTAAATGTATCTATAAAGCCAAGTTTTATTATTGTATCAATTTGCTTTCTCTCTTTTAACGTAAACATTGTATTATTCTTGTTTTGTTTTGGTTTGGCAAGGTCAATTTCTTGATGAGCCACGTTAAAATCACCTGCAATGATTAAATTTTTAAATTTATTTTCTTTTAAAAAAGCTATTATTTTTTTGTAAACGTTTATTTTATAATCTAAATTTTCCTTTTGTCGGCCACCTTGAGGTAAATAAAAATTCATTAAGATAAATTCTTTATAAATTACTTTTATCATTCTCCCTTCTTTATCAAATCTTTTCAACCCAAAAGTTGTTTCAATTTTTTTTGGCTTTTTCTTTGTAAATATAGCTGTTCCACTATAACCCATTTTTTTAGCAGAATTAAAATAAGCATAATAGCCATTTGGATTTACAATATCATTAGGCAGTTGATTTTTATTAGCTCTTATTTCTTGTAAGCATATAATATCAGCTTCACATTTTTCAAGCCAATTAAGAAAACCTTTTTTATAAATTGCCCTTAATCCATTGACATTCCATGATAAAATTTTCATAATTTCATTGATAAAAACTGATTTTAAATATTCAAATTTGGAATTACTTAAATGCGCTTTAATGTAATGGATACTCTCTCAAATGAGTTTATTTATTTAAAAATCAAAAGAAGTCAAGTTTTTTCTGCACATAACAAATTCTTTTATGTTCTATATTATATGTTCTATGAAATCAATCGCTCAATTATCATCCTGTAGAAGTATAGAAAGGAATTGGCTACCAAATTATTATGTTTTTAATAATTTTAAAATATATGTCAAATATAGGATTTGCAATATATACTAAAATCGGATTATTAATTTCTTGAAATAGCACTTTACCTGTAAAATCCTTGATAATTTCCTTATCTTTCTTTTTTCTTATTTTTTTTATCTCATTTCTTTTGATTATTATTTTTTTCCAAGAACTTAAATGTAAAAAATAACAATATACTTTTATTTTTGTTTTAAACCAATTATTTACAACTGAATAAAATAATATTCCAATGTCCATAATTATTAAAGCTGGCAGAACCAACAAGAGTGTTTTAAGTTTATAAAAACTAAATATAGTAATATATCTATTTCTTTCCATATAATAAAGCATTTTAATGCTTCTTGAAAATTTATATTTATGATAAACAACTGATTTAGGAGCTAATACAATTCTATAGCCAGCTAATTTTGCTTTCCAGCTTATCTCCATATCATCATGATACATATAATATTCTTCATCATATGTGTTGATTTTATCTAATACTTCTTTTTTTATAATAAACGAACATCCACTAGCATAACCTTTAATTTCTGGCAAACCATTGATAGTTTTGTCATTTTCACCATAATGAGAAGTAAATCCAAACCCAAGATAATTGATAATGTTTCCTAAGCTATTTATTTTTAAATATTTTTGATTATGTTTTGGGTATAAAAGTATTTTTGATTGAGCAATGCCTATTTCATTATTAGATTTAATTGCTTT
>JALTFF010000068.1 GCA_027007465.1 bacterium
TAGCGCATCAACCAAAAATACTTTTAGCAGATGAACCAACAGGCAATCTTGATTCAATAAATGCTAGGGAAATTATTGATCTTTTAGTTGAAATAAATAAATTTGGCACAACTGTTCTTTTGGTTACGCATAATAGAGATATTGTCAATTCATTGAATAAAAGAGTGATTACTATTGATAATGGAGTAATCATCAATGATGTAGAAAAAGGGAGGTATATGTTATAATTATATTTTATTTATATGATTTTACTTTCATTTTTTAGAGTAATAAAGTTTAGTCTTCAAGATTTTGCGCGTAATTTTTGGTTATCAATAATTACTGTCACAATTATTTTATTAACTTTGTTCTCTATAGATTTTATTATAATACTTAATTATATTTCTAATGCAAGCATTAATTTTATCCAAGATAAAATTGACATAACTGTTTATCTTGATTCAAATGCAAAGCCACAAGAT
The DNA here is from genome assembly GCA_027007465.1 of bacterium. Taxonomy (GTDB): domain Bacteria; phylum Patescibacteriota; class Patescibacteriia; order Patescibacteriales; family JALTFF01; genus JALTFF01. The sequence continues at coordinate 462 of JALTFF010000068.1, forward strand.
ATTGAAGGTTTTAAAAATGAAATTAAAAGTTATGCAGAAGTTAAATCTTTAAATTATGTAAATAAGGAAGCAGCTCTAAGGGACTTTAAAGCTAAACATAAAGATAATAGAAACATTTTAAAATCATTAGAAGAGATTGGGGAAAACCCGCTTATGGCGCATTTTAATATTAAGGCTAAAAAGTCAGAATATTATCCTAGGATTATTGAAAAATTAGAAAGCAGTAGTTTTAATAATTTAATTTTTAGCAAAAATTATAATGACCATAAAAAACTCATTGCTAAGATAAATGAAATTAGTAAAAAAGTTAAAAATATTGGCTATTTTATTATGGCATTATTTTCATTAATAGCAATTTTAGTAATATATAACACTATAAGAATAGCTATTTATGTTCATCGTGAAGAGATTCATATTATGAAGTTAGTTGGAGCGACTAATTGGTTTATAAAAGCTCCTTACTTAATTACTGGTATAATTTATTCATTTTTAGCTATTATTATTAGTATTATAGCGCTTTATCCTTTGTTAGGATTAATCCAGCCTTATTTATCTAATTTTTTCAACAAAGAAAATCTAAACTTGGTTTCTTACTTTAATGATAATTTTATTTTTATTTTTGGGCTTGAATTTTCTATTTTAATAGTGTTAAATATAATAGCAAGTAGTTTGGCAGTTAGAAGATATTTAAAAGTTAAATAATTCTTATGTAAAAAAATTCTATTTAAGTTTTTCCATTAGCTTTAAGAGATTAGGTTTGCTCATAAATATTCCGGGATCGTCTAATGGCAGGACATCAGGTTTTGGTCCTGAGAATTGAGGTTCGAATCCTTGTCCCGGAACTAACAAAATAATAGATTTTAAGGGTTTTTAACTGTTATATATTTCTGTCATTTCTATATATTCTTATTTATATTCAAAATTATAAGAGCTTAACTTTTTTCAAAGTTAAGTTATATTATTACTTGCTATTTTTTGACTTTTTTGCTAATCTATGTTATTATCAAAACAAATATATTCTAAAATATAAAAAATGGAACAAGAAATTCTAAAAGTAAGAAAAGAAAAACAAGAAAAAATTGTTGAAAAAATAATAGATGGAAGTAAGTTAAACATAGAATATAATTTATTATTATTTTTTTCAGCTATAATTACAGTAAGTGGAATATTAGTTAATAATATAGCCATTGTCATTGGAGGGATGTTAGTAACTCCATTATTAGCGCCTATTTTAAGTATTGCTTTAGGCATTGCATCTGGAGATATAAAAGTTATAAATAGATCTTTGATAAACTCAACAAAATCAATATTAATTGTTATTTCAGTGTCATTATTAGTTGCTTTTTTCTTTTCAACAAAGACAACCGACAATACAATTATTGTTAATTGTTTAGATCACCATCCATTATATTTATTAGTGGCTATTTTTTCTGGTGTGGCAGCAGCTTTTGCTTATGTAAGCCCTAAGGTATCAGAAGCTTTACCAGGTGTTGCAGTAGCTGTTTCTTTAATGCCACCTTTAGCTGTCTTTGGCATTGGCATAGGCCAATGGAGGCTGTTATTAATCAAAGGAGCATTAGTAACACTTTTTCTTAATTTTATTGGGATTGTGATGGGAGCTTTAATTGTTTTTTCTTTGTTAAAATTTTATAGGGTTAGGAAAACTGTTCAAAAGGAAATTAAAAAAGAAGAGATTATATAATATAGAATTCAACTCCTTATTTAGGAGGGCTTGCTATGGCAACCAAATATATGACATGGGCACAACCAGTGCATCATAGTATAAGGAGAAGAATTGGAAATAATTTTATTTTTATAAAAAAGTTAGCAGGGGATAGAGTAAAAGTTAGATATTCTATAGTAGCTAACAAAAGAAGGAGACTGGGGAAAAAGAGCAAAAAAAAATTTGGCACCGCAATAGTGCCTGAAAAATTATTAAAAATAGTTTGAGGATTGGCGTTAACACTAATCCTTTTTTTAATGCCTTAGTATATTTAATGAAATATGCGAAAAAGATAAGCTTTTACAAAAAGCTTATCTTTTTGTTCACTTGAACAAGATTAATAGAGAGAATGAGCTTAATTCCTCTATCATATACATAGCTAAGGAAGCAACTAAGTGTATGATTTGCAGATAAAATTGTAGCGACTTAGTCGCTTAATTATACAAAAATT
>JALTFF010000069.1 GCA_027007465.1 bacterium
GATAATATAAAATGCTCTTAGTGGATTTGATACTGCTAACGCAATCACAAATTAACCTAGAAACCTACTTTTTTAAACAGAACAATGATAGAGAATAAACTTTATGAAGCACATAATATATAGCAATTCAACAGGGATTGCTCTGCGCAAAAAAGAGTTTAACTCATTATAAAATAATATTTATAGCGCATTTGCCTTTTTAATTATAATATTCTTAATACTATTTACAATAATAATATCCCTTCTTTGAACTTGTTTAGACAATAAAATATTAGCAATCTGATTTTGCAAATTATCTTGTATAGCTCTACGCAATGGCCTGGCGCCATAAGCTGGATTATAACCAAGTTTTGCTAATTCTGCTACAGCTTTATCACTTACACTCAATCCAATACCTTTAAGTTCTAATTCTTTTCTCGCACTGTTCAACATTAATTTAGTGATTTCCTTTACATTGTCCATTGTCAATGGTTGAAAAACAATAATGCCGTCAAAACGATTAAGCAATTCAGGGGCAAAATATTTTTTAAGTTCATTTTCAATAAGAATTTTTCTAATTTTGTCAATATTATTACCAATTCTTAATTGTTCTTGTATAAAATTACTAGCTGCATTAGAGGTTGCAATAATAATAGAATTAGCAAAATTAATTGTTCTACCTTGACCATCAGTTAATCTAGCATCATCAAAAACTTGCAAAAAAATATTTAAAATTTGTTTATTTGCCTTTTCAAACTCATCTAATAAAATCAATGAAAAAGGATTTTTTCTAACTGCTTCTGTTAAATGACCTAAAATGCTTCCATCTGCAGAGCCAATTAAACTATAAATACTCTGACTAGTTTGATATTCACTCATATCTAAACGAATCATATTTTTGCGATTTCCAAAATAAATTTCAGATACAATTTTTGCTAATTCTGTTTTACCCACTCCAGTGGGACCTAAAAAAAGTAAATTAGCAATTGGTCTTACGCTCTCGCGAAGTTGCGCTCTTGCTCTTCTTAAACTTTGCGCTACCATCTTCACAGCTGCATTTTGGTTGATAAATTTCTTATGAATTTCATCTTCAAGATCTAATAATTTTTTAGTTTCATTTTCTGTTAATTTAGTCAATGGTATATTTGTTTTTTTGGAAATAACTTCTTCAACTTCATAATGCGTTATTAAACTTTTATCTCCATTTTTTCTGTGAGCATAAACTGCAATTTCTTGTAATAAATCAATTGATTTTGCTGGCTGAAATTTATCTTGTATATATTTATTAGATAAATTTACTATACTTTCAATCGCTCTATAAGAAAAATAAACTTTATTTTTATATTCTATAAATCCAACTTTTGATTCAATAATCTGAATTGTTTGATTAGTATTTGGTTGTTTAATAATTAATCTTTTAAAACTTTGTCCCAATGCTGTTGTTTCAATATAATGTAAATAATTTTTCTCTGAAGCAATTGCTAAACAAATAAAATAATGGCTTTCTAATCCTTCTAATAAAATTTCTGATAGATCCAAACTCTCTTCACTGCCACTAGTAATACCAATCATATTTTCTATATCATCAATAAACAAAACAATATTTTTAGCTCTCTGGATTTCATCTAATATAGCGATTAACCTTTTTCCAGCTTTAGAAGCGTCAACACCACCAGCTAACCTAGCTATATCTAATTCTACTAATCTTTTATCTTCTAAAATTTTAGGCACATCTTCTTCTACCATTTTCTGAGCTATGCCATTAATAATGCTATTCTTTCCAACACCTACTTCGCCTGTTAAAATAATGCCTTGCTGTCCAGATTCAATTAAGCGAAAGATATTATTTATTTCTACTTCTCTACTTACGCAAAGTGGGAGATGTCCATATTTAGCTAACATAGTTAAGTCTTTGCCATAATAATCAAGAATTGGGGTTGCAACAGCTGTCATAGCTCTATTCATAGTCCCTTTTGGTTTTAATAAGGCTTTCTTATGATATTTTTTCACTTGTTCTTTTAACTTTCTATTTATTCTTAACCAAATAATAGTATTTTTTAATTTCTGTTGATCAACATTAAGTTCATATAAAATTTCATCAATATCTCTATCTTGTTGTATGGCTAATAATAAATCTTCTGGCATTACATTGTATTGATTTTGTTGCTCTGCGATTATAAAAGCATTAAATAAAGTTTTCAAAACCTCAAATGAAATAGAAGGATTTTCTTTTGTATGCTTGATAATTTTAATCAAACTATCTTTTGTAAATTTAACCAATTTCTGAAAATCAATAGCTAATCTAAATTCAATAATATTAACTCTTCTGACTTGAATAAGCTCTGCAAATAAATGAATTGGTTTAATGTTTGAATGATTTAATTTTTTTGCTAATAGAAAACTTTTTTTAATAATCTCTTTGCTATTTTTAGAAAAATAATCAGCTATATTGATTTTATCTTTCTTAGGTAACTCTAAAATCTCTTTCCAATTATCAGCTGTAAAATTATACTTTAAATACTCATAGTCAAATAATTTTTTATTTATTTTCTTTTCTTCTTTATTTTCTTGGTCAAAACGAAAAGCAATAAACATAGCAGCGAAAATAGAGCTCCAGAATAAAAATAAAAGCAATGATTGTTGTTGCCAAATTTGCTCTAATACAAAATAATTATTTTCCCTTATATTCAAATATATAAAATAAAGCAATGATAAAATACCTAAAAAACTATAGGAAAATAATAAAAAATTAACTATAAAATCAAATTTTCTTTTAACACTATCTTGCCAGATAATCAATGAATTAAGTGGCATTTTCCAATATAAAAATTTACTTCCCCAAATAATGCCCATCCCTAATCCTTGGCAATATCGGCATCTTGTTCCATTGATATTTCCAGCACCATTGCATTTAGGGCAGGTAATAAATTTTGGCTGATAATTATGCATAAAAAATTATATCATTTGGTAAACTACTTGATATAAGACTATCCATGGTAATGCTAAATATAAAATCAATAACATAAATATAAAAAAAGACCAACTAATAAGAATAGCTGATCTAATAATAATTTGAATCAATCTAATAAAAAAACTAATAATTCTACCTTTCCAATCATATTGCGAATACATTGGATTAAAAATATTTAATATCCAAATCCTTAGTCCTAATCTTTTTTCTTCATTTCTAATAGATCTCAAATTAGCTTTAACAAAACTTTTTAAGCCAATAGTATACCACCATATAGGAAAATATAAGAAATCTTTAAGTAAATCAAAACTAAAAAATTTTATCAGACTGATTACTGAGTTCATATAAATATATTATAACATATATTCTAAAAAATTTTTAATGAACTATAATCTATGCTTTTCTTTTATTACTTTTTCAGCTTGCTTATACTTTTTTACACTTGGAAAAAATGGCAAAATTTTATAAAAAAAAGAAGGCATCCATCTACTTATTGTTCCTCCTGTCTTTACTTCAAATAATACTTCTGGTATCCAAATTCCTTGATGACCTTGTTCTAACATTGTTAGCCACAAATCCCAATCTTGCAACCGCTTAATATTCTCATCAAAACCAGGAAAATGCCTCTTCCTTATTAAAGAAGTTGTAATAATGTATGGCATTTTTTTTAATCTTTGAGGACTAAATTCCCATAGTTGAAATTTTTTAAATCCATATTTGAATGAACAATAAGCATAACTTGCTTGCAAATGCGTTTCTAAAGTAAAAAACATTTTTTCCAACATTTCCTGCTTAGCTATTGTATCAGAATCCCAAAAAATAATATACTCGCCATTAGCTTGCTTAAACCCGCGATTACGAGCTGAATTAGAGCCTTTATTTTCTTGATTGATAATTTTGAATTTTTTGTTTTGCTTTATGAAAATCTCTTTATATTTATCTAAAATCTCGCTTGTATTGTCTGTTGAACCATCATTAACAACAATAATCTCATAATTCCTATAGGTTTGATTTAAAATACTGTCAAGGCATTTTGGCAAAATTTTAGCTCTTTGATATGTTGGAATGATAATGGATATTTTAGGATTTTGCATAATAATTAGTTTAAACTGACTATATTATATCAAGCTAAGTTAGATTGTCAAACTCTTTCCTAAAAAGGAGCTTAACTACTTCAAAACTTAAAAGGAATGAACTCCTTTTTTGTAGAACAAGCTTCTATGTAAGGGGCTAAGTTGTTATTGTTAGTTAAATCATAGCGACTTAGCATCTTTCTGTGTTATATATTCTGTTTATGTATTCGCATTCTTGATAAATTTTTTTTATTTGTTTTTTCCAATTGAATTTTTCAATAGCATTAGCTCTTCCAGTATTACCTAACTTTTTACTTAAATTTTCATCCTGCGCCAATTTTATAATAGCTTCACTAATATCATCAACGCTCTCTGGATTAACCAATAATCCATTTACTTTATGCTTTACAATATCTCTAACGCCACCACTATTTCCAGCAATAACTGGCTTGCCGACTAAGTTTGCTTCTAAATATACAATACCAAATCCTTCAAAATCACCATCAATATTACGACTTGGCATAATAAAAATATTGCATAATTTTAGTAAAGCCCATTTTTCATTATCACTTATCGCGCCTAGAAAAATAACAGAGTCTATGCTATTCTCTTGTGCAATTTTAAATAGTCTATCTTTATCAGGCCCGTCTCCAATAATAATATAAACTAAATTTTGCACTTTTTTTAACACCTTTGGCAATGCTTTTAATGTTAAATCAAATCCTTTTCTTTTAACTAATCTTCCAATACTTAATAATATTTTTTTATTTTGTAAATTATATTTTAATTTTAGATTATTAATTATTTTCTTATATTCTTTATCTTTTAAATTATAGTAATCAATACCAGGATTAACAACAATAATTTCCTTTTTATTGGCTATTTTCTTAACAATATCTTTAACATAATTAGAATTAGTAATTATTTTTTTAGAATTAACTATTACCTTTTTAGCTAAATATCTTTTCCACCATTTTTTTTGCGAATAAGCAATGTCCATTCCATGGATTATTACAATATAGTCAAAACAAAACATTTTTGACATTAACCAAGCAACAGTTCCAAGTGGTAAAATCTGTCCTACTAAAATAAAATTTATTTTTTCTTTCTTTATTATTTTATAAAGATAATAAAAACTTGGCAACCATTTTAAAAATGGCAATTTATTGTTTATTAGTTTTCTTTTATAAACTTTTTTATTGCTAAAATATAAAAATTTCCTATCATCTTTTTGTTTTTGACATAATACAACTATATTATTGTCCCAATATTTTACTAAATTAGCATAATAATTAGAAATTCCGCCAATTTGCGGTGGAAACTCTATTGTAAGCAATAAAGACTTCATAATTTTTATTCAGTTCTAAAATTTCTAAAAAAATTAAATAAATATCTTAAATCATCTCTATTAAAAACTCTTATAATCAATAGCATAATTAAATAAATAATAGCAGATAAAAATATTACGATAAAAATATTTAAAAATTGCTTTAAATAAATTGTTAGTATCGCCATTATTGCAGCTGAAAAAATAATTTTTAAAATTTTTCTAAAGATTAACCAATTAATTTGAGATTTTAATATATTTTTAACCCAATGTAGATTAAAAAAGAACAGCAAACTATGTGTTGTCGCCATAGTAATAGCTGCTCCAACAAAATGTAAGTAATGAATTAAAATAATATTCATTACTATGCTTAACAACATTGCTAAGCCCATATTTCTTGTGTTAATAGCTTGTCTATCGCAAGAATTAAGAAGAGCTCCAACAGGAAAATTCAAGAACATAAAAATTAAGCCAATCATCATTATTTGCAAAGGCAAAACAGCTGAGATAAATGCTTGCTTATAAATTAAAATTACTTTGTCAGCAATAGAAGCAATGCCAAAAGAAATAGGCATTACAATTATTGCTAAATATACCATTGATTTAAAGTAAATATTTTGCAAATAGCTAACTTGTTTATCGCTTTCTTCAACGCCTGCCAGCTTAATTTTTTTCCATACTCTGCTCATAGCTGGATAAATAGAAGCTGAAAAAGCCATTGGTATAAATTGTAGAGCAAAAGTAATTTTATAAGCTACACTATAAATTCCAACTGACCTGTCTCCATCCATTATGGATAATAGAACATTATCTAAGTGAATATAAACCCTATTAAAAATTCCAGCTAATGCAAAAGGAATAGCTAATTTTAAAAATGTTATAAAAATTTTTTTATTATAAGAAAAAACAATTCTTATTTTTAACTTTATCTTTAATAAAATTAATGAGTATAAAAAATTAAATAAACTTGATAAAATTAAAGCTAACATTAGCATCCTCAATCCAAAGCCCATTTTTAAAAAGGATAAACCAAGAATTGCTAATATTACTTGAAAAGCTAACATTGCATATGACTCATATTTTAAATTTTGAAATCCACGAAAAACTCCCCAAAATACTAAAGTAAAAGAATCTAATGCCATAACAATTGAGGCTAAGTAAGCTAACTGCTTAGTAATTGTTGGATAATGCAAAACATTAACTAATAGCGCAACAGACAAAATTGAGAATAAAATTAATGGCAATTTAATGATTAATATATTACTTAAATATTCTTGAGCTCTATTTTTATATTTTGCCACTTCTCGTATTAAAACAGGCGCCATTCCAATATCAGTAAAGATCGCAAAAATAGTTGTTAAAGAAATCGCAAAATAGTATTTTCCTAAATTATCTGGACCTATTATTCTTGCTATAAGAGTAAAATAAATAAAACTAATAATTTTCTGACCTATTAAGCCCGTTGTCATTGATATTGTATTTCTCGCAATCTTTGACATTATTTTAAATAAGACCTATAAATTTATAGGTCTTATGAAGTTTATAAAAGTAAAAAATTATCGTTTACTCCATTGCGGAGCCCTGCGAGCGCGCTTTAATCCAGGCTTTTTTCTTTCTTTCTCTCTTGGATCTCTGGTTAAAAATCCTTTTATCTTAAGAATAGGCCTTAACTCTTTGTCAAATTTCTCCAATGCCCTTGCAATCCCATGCCTTATAGCTATTGATTGACCAACTTTGCCTCCTCCACTTACCACTATTGAAAAATTAAGATCTTCTTCATGATTTGTTGTTCTAAGAACTTGACGGATATTATTCCTAATAGGTTTTGTTGGAAAATATTCTTCTAATTTTCTTTTATTTATAATAATTTCGCCCTTGCCATTCTGATATAAACGTACACGAGCAGTTGCTGTTTTTCTTCTACCTATTGATTGAATATATATATTATTTTCATCTTTACCTAATTTAACTTTCTCTTTATTGCTTAATGCCTTTTCTTGTTTTTTATTGTTCTTTTCTTGTTCCATAAAATTTAAGCCAATCTTATTTATTTATTTATTTTTAATCTTCTTATCATAAATTTTCGCAACTTATTTTTTGGCAACATTTTAAATACAGCCCGTCTTAATACCTCTTCTGGATTTTCTTTAAGTAATCTATTTAGTTTAATAATTTTTAATCCACCAGGATATCCAGAGTGATGATAATATTTTTTTTGCTCAATTTTTTTGCCAGTTAACATCATCTTATCAACATTATCTATTTCAACGAAATCTCCACAGTCAATATTTGGTTCAAATTCTGGTTTATTTTTACCACGCAAAAATAAAACTATCTGACTAGCTAATCTTCCTATAGGTTTATTAAATGCATTAATTTTATGTATTTGCCTCTTCATATAAAAATTAAACTAATTCTATTTGAGTTATTTTTGCTCCATCCCCCTGTCTTACGCCTAACTTAAGAATTCTTGTATAACCGCCACTTCTTTCTTTATACTTTGGTCCTATTACTTCCATCATTTTTTTTACAGCTAATTTTTGGGGTAATTCTTTAATTAATCTTCTTCTTGATGCTAAATCACCATTTTTAGCAATAGTAATTAACCTTTCTACTAATCGTCTTACTACTTTTGCTTTTGCCTCTGTTGTTTTTATTTTTTCATACAAAATTAAACTTGAAGCTAAATTTCTTAGCATCATTTCTCTAAATTGTTTTTTTCTGCCTAAAATTTTATTACTATTACGATGTCTCATAATTTATTTTTTCTTTTTATTTTTTATATCCTTACTTTCTTTTTTAGATTTATTAACTTTTTTACTTTTCTTTTCTATATCTTCTTCTAATAAAAAAGCTTCTTGTCCTAGCAAGCAATTAAACTGTTTAATCAATATCTTTACAGCTTGCTTAAAGGCTTGTTTAAATGTTATTGTGCCATCTGTTTTAATGCTTAATATAATTCTATCCCAATTTGTCATCTTCCCCACTCTAACATTTTCCACTTTTAAGCCAACATTTTTTAATGGAGAAAATAAAGAATCTACTGTAATACTTCCTACTTCAAAATCACTTGATTTTTTTTCTTCTGTTGGCTCATATCCTCTACCTTGTTTTACAAAAATATCCATATCTAATTCTCCCTTTTTATCAGTAATTTGAGCAATGTGTAAATCTTTATTTACTATTTCAACATCTGAAGTTGTTTTAATATCTTTGGCTGTCACATTTCCTTCTCCTTTTTTCTTTAATTTAATTTTAACTATTTCGTCATTATAGACTCTTAATCTAAGTAATTTAAGATTTAGAATTATTTCTAATACATCTTCTTTAATGTAAGGCAATGTAGAAAATTCATGTTGCACTGCTTCAGCGCCATTTATTTTAATAGCTACAACTGCTGCTCCTGGCAATGAAACAAGTAAAACACGTCTTATAGCATTTCCTAAAGTTGTCCCATAACCAGGATAGCAAGATTCAATAATAACTTTTCCATCACTGTCATCTTCTCCTATTTCATAATTAATTTTTTGTGGCAAAGGGATTGTTTTTAACATAATAAATAATTTAAATTTTTAAATTTTATACTAAAATATATAAATCCTGCTAAATTTTAGATTGTTTTATTAAAGATAGGTTCAATAGTCTTATTTAAAAACTATTTAGAATAATATTCTATAATAAGTCTAGTGTCAATATTTTGATCAGCATCATCTTTTTTAGGAAAATCAACTACTTTAGCTTTAATTTCTCTTTCATCTAAAAATAACCATTTTGGAATTTTTTCTTTTTTTATACTCTTAATGGTTTGTTTAAAATAATTTTTCTCTAAACTTCTCTTAGATAAGTTAATAATATCATTTTTTTTAACCAAATAAGAAGGTATGTTAACTTTTCTTTTATTTACCAAAATATGTCCATGATTTACAATCTGCCTAGCTTGTGCTCTAGAATTTGCCAAACCTAAACGAAATATTGTATTATCTAATCTTCTCTCTAACAATGATAATAAATTTTCACCTACGTCACCTTTTTGCCTATTTGCTTTTAAATAATAATTTTTAAATTGTTTTTCTAATATATTATAAATTCTTTTAGATTTTTGTTTTTCACGCAATTGCAATCCATAGTCAGAAAGTCTCTTCCTGCCCTTTATTCCATGAAGTCCAGGCGCATAGTTTCTTTTAACCATTGCGCACTTATTAGTATAACAACGCTCGCCTTTTAGGTAAAGTTTTATCCCTTCTCTTCTGCATTGTTTACATTTTGGATCTAAGTTTTTTGACATAAATAAATTTAATTAATTCTAAACTCTTCTTGGCCTTCTTGGCCTACAGCCATTATGAGGTATTGGTGTAACATCTTTTATTAATAAAACATCTAAATTATTGGCATTAAGCGCTCTAATAGCTGATTCCCTGCCTTTTCCAACCCCTTTTACATAAACATTTACTTCTTTTAATCCACAAATCTCCTTGGCTTTTTCAACTGCTTTTTTAGTTATCACACTAGCTGCATAAGAAGTTGCTTTTTTAGAGCCCTTAAACCCCAATAATCCAGCACTAGCCCAAGAAATAACATTGCCTTTCTGATCTGTTAGTGTAACTATTGTGTTATTATAAGTTGATTTTATATATGCATTACCACGAGTTATTTCCTTCTTTTCCTTTTTTTTAGCTTTCTTCTGGCTAGTACTTTTCTTTTTTTTCTTAGAAATATTCTTCTCTTTTTTCCCTTTCTTAGCTTTTTTATTATTTTTTTTCTTCATATAATTTTTTTTATGTTTTTTGGTTGCTTGCTTTTCTTCCAGAGCCCATTGTTCTTCTTAGATTTCCTCTTATTGTTCTTGTATTTGTTCTTGTTCTCTGGCCTCTTACTGGAAGTTTTTTCTGATGCCTTATTCCACGATAACATTTAATTTCTTCTAATCTTTTAATATTCATTAAAATTTCTCTTCTTAACTCGCCTTCAACTTTATAATTCTTTTCTATTATAGCTCTTAATTTATTAGCCTCTTGTTCATTTAAATCTTTTACTCTAGTATCTGGATTAACTTTTGCTATTTTTAAAATCTTATTAGAAGACGATCTTCCAATACCAAAAATATAAGTTAAAGCTATTTCTACTCTTTTATTATTTGGAATTGTTATTCCTGCAATACGAACTGACATAATTTATAAAAATAAAAATTTATCCTTGCCTTTGTTTATGCCTTGGATTTTTACATATTACATAAAGACGCTTTTTCCTACGAACTATTTTACAATCTTTACAAATTTTTTTAACACTAGCTCTTACTTTCATAAAATTTTCATAATAAAAAAAACTGGCTAAAATTTATCAAAAGATTTTACAATCTATATGTTATTCTTGCTTTATGTAAATCATATGGGCTTATTTCTAATTTTACTTTGTCGCCTGGCAATAGTTTAATTTTAAACATTCTCATTTTGCCAGATAAATAAGCTAAAAGTTCATGCCCATCTTCTGACTCTACTCTAAATGTTCCATTTGGAAGACATTCTAATATTTTCCCCACTGTCTGAATAAAATCTTTTGAATTAATTGTTTTAGAATTTTTTTTTGTTTCCTGATTTTTTCTCATTAAATAAATATAATCTGAATATCAAAGATTATTTTTTATAAAATATCCAGATTATAAATAAAGTATATATTTAAAATAATAATATGTCAAGTGGTCCTACCTAAATATCATTGCGAGAAGGCACAACAGCCTTTCTGATTAAATATTTTGTTTCTTCCATATTATTAACTTGTATTGTATCTATACCTGTTTTAAAAACAGCAGAATCATTGCCTCCTTTGTAAAGAGCATCTCCTATATAAACCATTTTATCAATAGAAATATTTAATAAATGTTCAATTTGCCTTATTCCATAAGCCTTGTCAATATTTTTCTTTGTCACATCTATAGAAGTAAGTCCGCCCATTCTTACCTCAAAATCAGGCATATATTTTTCTAAAACATTATTTAATTTAATCCTAATTTTATTATTTTTTCTATTCCAATTTTCTTTTTCCTCAAGTGGTGCTTTTTGACCAAGAGCTGAAAAAGTAATTTGACTTTTTCTATCTTCTATAAGTTCTCCATAAATCTTATCTGGTTTTACATAATTAATTTCAGAAAAAGCTTTTTCAAAAGCTCTAAAAATTTTCTCTTTTTCTTCTTTTGTTAAATCATTTTTATAAACAATTTGCCATTTCTGCTTATTATATTTATACATCTTTCCGCCAGAGGTAGGTAAAATATATAAATTTTTAAAATAATTTTTTGGACAATTAATATTACCAACAAACTGATGTTTAAATTGAGTATAATTCCCGCCGCCAATTACAGCTACAATTCTCTTTTTAAGAAGATAACAAAGCAAAAAAGACATTTCTTTATCAAGATTTGCTTTGCTTTCAACCAATGTACCATCTAAATCAAAAATTATAATACGTTTACTTTTTATTAAATCGATTTCACTTTCAAGTTTTGCAAGATTCTTATGGCCTCTTAAAAGCCAAGAACTTGATTGAATTTTTCCCCCAAAACCTACATTAAAGACCATTTCGCAGCCAATTTCATTACAAGTTTCAACTTCTGGAATATTATCTTTATATCTATCTCCACCATTAGCAAAAATATGAGGTTTTATCTTTTTAAGCTCACTGCAAACACTTCTGTCTTTAGAATTTAGTTTATGTTCTGTTATAATAACCTCATCAACACAATCAATAGATTCAATAATCTCTTTACGTTCATTTTCGGGCATAAAAAAATATCCTTTTTTAGATTTTAACCAATTATCATTATTGAGTATAACAATGAGTTTGTCTCCTAATTTTTTCGCTTCTTGAAAAAGGCGGATATGTCCAATATGTAAAGGATCAAAACCTCCGCTTACAGCAACAACTTTTTTATTTTTTTTAGTTATTTTTTTCATTTTTGTCATATTTTTATTTAATTAAAATTTATTATCTTTGCCATTAGAAATAGCTTATATCTTAGATATGAGTTAAAATAGCTTTAATTCTTCTTACTCCAGCGCTACTGCTCTGCTCTTTTATTATTTTAAAATGTCCTAATTCTCCAGTATGCTTAACATGGGGACCACCGCAAATTTCTCTACTAAAAACATAATTATCTTTTCCAATTGTATAAACTTTTACTTTATTGCCATATTTTGCATCAAAAACTCCTAAAGCTCCACTATCCTTAGCTTTTTTTAATTCCATTTCTTCCATTTTAACTGCTAAATCATCTTTTATAGCTTTATTAACCAGGTCCTCAACTTTTTGTTTTTGTTCTTGAGTTAATTTTTCTGGATAGGAAAAATCAAATCTTAAACGCTCCTTTGTGATATTGCTTCCTTTTTGAAAAATATTATTACCTAAAACCTGTCTTAATGCAGCTAATAATAAATGAGCAGCTGTATGTAGTCTAACTGTTTCTTTTCTCGCATCAGATAATCCTCCTTTAAATTTTCCTGCAGAAGCTGTGCGCGACAATTTTTGATGCTCTTTGACTTCTTTAAGATAATCTTCTTTATCAACAACTAAATCATTCTCTCTTGCTAATTCCTCTGTCATTTCAATAGGAAAACCATAAGTCTGGTATAAATTAAAAGCTTCTTTGCCAGATATTAAACCATTAGTTTTATTTTTAATAATTTTTTTAAATTTCTTCAAACCAATTGATAATGTTTTTTTAAATTTTAATTCCTCAGTTTTTAATTGGTCAATAATAAAATCAGCATTTCTTTGTAATTCTGGATATTGTTCTAAATAATCATGAATAACAATTTTTACTACTTCCTTTGTCCATAGTTCATAGGTAATACCTAATTGTTTTCCATAACGGATAGCTCTGCGAATTAAACGTCTGATAATATATCCTTGGTCAATATTTGACGGAGCAATACCTTTGTCATCACCTAAAATAAAACTAGCTGCTTTTAAATGATCAGCTATAATCCGCATAGCTTTTGTAATTTCAGGCGATTCATTGTATTTTTTCTTTGACAATTGCTCTATCTTAAAAATAAGATTAGAAAATGCTTCTGTTTTGTAAATATCATTAACTTTATTTAATATGGATAAAACCCTTTCTAAGCCCATGCCAGTGTCAACATTTTTTTGCTTAAGAAATGAAAGTTTATAATCATTCCCATCTTTTACTTGGTTGAATTCCATAAAAACATTATTCCAAATTTCCACCCAGTTGTCATCGTCAGCATTAAATTCATCCGGAATAGTCTGACTATCTCCTGCCCAATAAAATATCTCAGTGCAAGGTCCGCAAGGTCCTGTTTGCCCAGCTGGTCCCCACCAATTTGATTTTTGAGATAATTTAGCAATTCTCTTTTTTGAAAATCCTAAACTTTTCCAAATATCATAAGATTCTTTATCAAATTCAGCATTTTCATTGCCAGCAAAAACTGAGACAGCTAAATATTTTTTATCTAATCCCAAGTATTTCTTAGATGTTAAAAACTCATAACTCATCTTTATTGATTTTTCTTTAAAATAACCTGATCCAATTCCATCAGGAGCTTTTGGATCTCCTAATGACCAATTACCTAACATTTCAAAAAATGTAAGATGAGTTTTGTCTCCAACTTCCTCAATATCACTTGTTCTAATACATTTTTGACAACTAGCTAATTTGTTGCCTTCTGGATGTTTTTCACCTAGTAAATATGGAACCAATGGGTGCATTCCAGCAGTTGTAAACAAAACAGTAGGATCATTTTCAGGGATTAAAGAAGAACTAGGGATAATAATATGTCCTTGTGATTTAAAAAAATCTAAAAAAATTTTACGTAACCCCTTGCTTGTCATATAATTTTGTCTAAAAAATTAATATTGCTCTTCCCAGTGTTCCACTGTAATTACTGGTGAAAAATTATCTGGCGACAATGTTTTAACTATTATATTTTGATCATAAGTAATATTAATTTCTTTTAGCAATGTTGAAATATTAATTTTCCTACTTAGCACTCCACCAGTAACATTAAAATCATAATTACCTAAACTCAAACTTCTAATCTCAAACTTATCATTGGCGTAAAGCACTCCTTTAACATCAACATTTTTTATAAATGAATTAAATTTAATTTTTCTTTTAGCTAATATTCCTGATGGATTTGTTCCATCATTATTAATTATTAAAGAATTAGTTCCACACTCTAATCTAAACCCTCTTCTTATGCAATAACGAGATCCAATATTAAAATTTCCTTGAACGACCAACAACCCATTGACAGTTAAAGTTTTGCCACCATTAAGATTAACATCTCCTTTTACATAAGTAATGGGTTGGTCTAATGTAATATCCTCATTATTCCAAATTAAATCAGCAAATTCCTTTTTAGTATAAACAACATCAGCTTTATTCTTATATGAATCAGGATTTTTAGAGTCAAAATCAATATGAGGAAGATCAATTTTCTTAGCAGCTGGAGGGTTGTCTTTAGAATGAATTTCTCCACCAACATTAACTGTTGAAAAATCATCTTTTTTATAATTTTTAACTGCCTCTAAATCATTATCAATGTTAATCTGACTAAAAAATCTTACAGAAATATTTTTTCCAGAATAAAAATTCCCATTTTTTATATTAAGCTTACTTCCTAATGTTTTTATGTCCCCATTGGAAAAAAACGGCCTTGAGCCTATAGGGCTGTCTCCAATAGCTTTAAAAACCTTTGTTTTTACAACTCTTTGAATAACCTTATTATTAGTAATACTAATAGTTCCAGTAGCAATAACTTCGCCATAAGCTTTTTTAATATTATGAATACTTACTTCATATTTTCCATTATCAAATAAAGCTGGATCTTTTGTAAAACTGTCGCTAAAATTGGCATCTGTTTCAAATTTAGTTTTCCAAGGTTCTTGATTTTTTAATTTCCAAACCATATCAGCAATGCCAGCCTCTGTTAAATAATAAGCTTTTATAGAATTATCTTGGCTTCGCGATATTTTTACCTCTGTAGTTGTCGATGTTAGAAAATATCCAGCTAAAAATAATAAAAGAAGAGTTGTTAAGACAGAAATAACTAAAATAAATCCTGATTTGTTTGATTTTAAAAATTTAAACATAATTTTACTTAATAACTTATGCTATAAAACCAACCTAAATAAAGTATTATAATTAACTTATAAATAAATTCTATATACTTATTATGGATAAAGCTAAACTTCTCGCAGAAGCTAAGTTTCTTCGCGCTAAATTTATATCATTTTTTATAGCAACTGCTTAGCAGTTTAAATATGCTTTAATCTATAAAAAACCAAAATAAGCAGAGTATTATTGCTTGCAAAAATCAGACTTTAAAAATTTTATAAAAATTATAAATTTCTTCCAAATATCTTTGTTCTCATATTCAACTTTTCTTCTCCCTTTTTCATACTTATCTCAATACTTATTAATTTATCACCCCAAAACTTTATATTCTGAACATACTCTGCTACTAAATTATCTTGTAAAATTGATTCTTTAGGAGGATCACCAGATTCATCCACACTATTATAATAAACATAAGTATCTGGATCTTCATCAAAATAATAAACTATTTTCTGTCTTTTTAAATTACTACCATCTAAATAATATTTAATATAAGATATTTCATTAGTATCATGTCCATCTTGAAACATAATATAATTTTTTGGTGGATTATCTGTTTCATCAGGATTAGCTGGTAATTTGGTTACAATATCTAATGATTGTCTTAAATCTCTTGCAATTTTATCAACTGTTATCCTAGCATTTTGGGAAATTTCAGCTTTATTAGATCCTTTACGATATGTTCGCTGATATAAAATATAAATAGATAAAATCAATAATAATGTTAATGCTGTAATTGTTATAGTAATTAATGTTTCTTCAAGTGTAAAACCATTCCTATTTTTAAAGCGATAGAACATATGGCTTTTTATTTTTAAAATTTTGAAATTAAACTAATAACTTTAGTATTCTCTTCTTTATTATCTAAATTCCTTATCCAATAAACTGTTGTTGTAATCTCCTTTAATCCAGTATCAGTTGAGCTTGGGTTTAAATCTCCATCAACATATTGGACATTTGTTTCTCTCCAAAAATTATAATAAGGTTCGTCTGATTCATCACTAAGACGATGTTTTGCTTCAATTTCACCTACAGAAATATTATCATATCCCAATGAAATCTGTTCTTCAATTTTTTCTTGAGCTAAATTATTAGCAATTGTTAAGCTACTGGCATCTTTATCTATTTTTAAACCATATGGAAAAGCTTGAACAATACCAAGAATACCCACTACTAAAATAGTTATGGCAACCATTGATTCAATAAGTGACAATCCTTTTTGAAATTTTTTAATTTTATAAAAATTAAAATTGTACATAGCCAGATGGCCTAATTGAAATTATTTTTGTCTTATTATTTGTATTAACTAATTCAATTGTCCCTGCTTCTTTAACAGCGCCATAATTATTAAAAATAATTTCATTATTAGTAAAGCCTGTAATTTGTTTATAGTCAACTTCTAATGGCAATTTTTCTTCTTTAATAATTATATCACCTTCATATCTTTTAATCAATTGATATTTTTTATCTTCTTGTAATAATTTTATTAAATATGTTTTTTGTTCACTCACTGTTAATTGTTGAGCATATCTTATATCAGTAGCTAATTGGCGCGCAAATGAATTTAATTTTAAGTTTGGTTGGTATTGCTTAAGATATAAAATAGATGTTAATAAAAGTAAACTAGATATCCCTATAACAACTAAAAGTTCAATTAAAAGAGCTCCTGTGCGTTTATTATTTATAATATTCAATTTCATAATATAGGCATTTATTTTATACACTTAATATGGTAATCCTGGCTTTAATTTTTTAAATTAATTAGCGCTAGCTTTGCTAAAAGCTCCTATATAATGGATTGCGCTATATAGCGATTTAATCGCTTTTATACTAAAGGAACTTAATTCCAAAGCATTATGATGAAAATATTAAAATTGCTGTGTTAAAGAATACATTGGCATAATAATAGCTACTGCCAATCCACCTACAGCTATGCCTAAAATTACTATTAAAATTGGCTCTATTATCGTAGGTAAGGCTTTCATAATATTAGAAACTTCTTCTTCATAAAAATTTGCAATATCTTCTAACATTTTATCTAAAGCACCTGACTGTTCTCCAGCTGAAACCATTTCTTGAACCATTGGTGGAAAAAGTTTTGGATAATTAGAAATTACTTGATCAATGTTCTGTCCTTTTTTTAAATTTTTTTCAATTTCTAAAATAGCTTTTTCATAATAGTAATTCCCAATTACTTTGGCTGTAATATCAAAACTTTTAATAATCTGTATGTCAGTTCTTAATAATGAGCTTAATGTTCTAGCAAAACGAGCTAAATATATTTTTTTTAAAATACCAGACAATATAGGTGCTTTTATATAAAAATAATGTAGAATTTTCTTGCCTATTTTTGTTTTTTTAAATTTTATAAAAGCTATTAAAAAAATAATCAGCCCTATGGTCATAAGTAATCCATGTTCTCTTAACATCCTTGAACTTTTAATCAAAATAATAGTTGCCATAGGTAAAGTTGCATTAGCTTCTTCAAAGATTTGTGTAATTTTAGGAACTACAACTATCATCATTAATACTACGATGATAGCCATAGCAACTAAGACAACGCTTGGATAAATCAAAGCATTTCTCACCTTAGTCAATAAAGTATGCTGCTTTTTAATCTGAATATAAATTTGATTTAGATTTTCTTCTAATTTTCCACTTAATTCTCCAGCTTTAACCATATTAACAGATAATTCATCAAATACACCTGGATATTTTTTCAATTCTTCAGAAAATTGATTTCCCTTGTCAACATTAACTGCAATATCTGTTAAAATTTTTTTAAATGCTTTATTTTCAGTTTGTCTGCTTAATGTATTTAAAACCTGAGATAATGTAATCCCAGATTTAATCATTACACTCAAATTGCGAATAAATATCAGTTTTTCCTTAGTTGAGATATGATTTAAAAATGGAATATATTTTGTAACATCAATTGACTTCATAAAAGTTATTTAAAATAATTACTCTTCTGTAACTCTCATTACTTCTTCAATGGACGTAATACCATTCTTAGCTTTAATAAAACCATCTTCAATAGTCTTCATCATTCCTTGTTTTATAGCTTGTTTTTCTAACTTATTTTTAGAAGCATTTTTCATAATTAAATTTTGCATTTCCTCAGTATTTTCAAAAACTTCATAAATGCCAATTCTTCCTTTATATCCTGTAAAATTGCAATGTTTACAGCCCTTTCCTTTGTAAAATAATAATTCTTCAATAGGTTCATTTTTGCTCATGATAGCTTTTTCCCTGCTCAAAACCTCCATTATTGAACTAAAATCAAGTTGTTTTTCAAGCTCTTTTATCTGGTCTTTATCTAAATTATAACTTACAATGCAATTAGTGCAAATTTTCCTCACTAAACGTTGAGCTATAACAATATTTAAAGTAGAAGCAAGTAAAAATGCTGGCACTCCAAGATTAACTAAGCGAGGCACAGCTGTAACAGCATCATTAGTGTGTAAAGTAGAAAGAACTAAATGTCCTGTCATAGCTGCATGAACAGCGATTTCAGCTGTTTCTTTATCACGAATCTCTCCTACCATAATTATATCTGGATCTTGTCTTAAAAATGCGCGCAGTCCGACTGCAAATGTATAACCAATTTTAGGATTAATTTGGCTTTGATTTACATGCTCTATTCTATATTCAACAGGATCTTCAATAGTTGAAATATTAACTCCTGGTTTGTTAAGAATATTAAGAATAGTATAAAGTGTAGTTGTTTTACCACTTCCAGTAGGCCCTGTTACTAAAATCATTCCATGCGGTTTTTTAATATTTCTCTTTATAACTTCATAAGCTCCTTTTTGCAATCCTAATTGCTCCAAACTTAAAACTTTAGCGCCTTCATTAAGAAGACGAAGAACTATTTTTTCACCATTAAATGTTGGTATAATAGAAACACGAAAAGCTACTTTATATTTTGGTGATTCTATTTTAAACCGCCCATCTTGAGGCAGGCGATGTTCATCAATCTTTAAATGAGCTAATATTTTAATCCTTGCCACTATAGCTCTATGATTTGATTTAGGCAAATTCATTACTGGTTTTAATATGCCATCAATTCTATACCTAACTTCTGTTTGCTTTTCCAATGGCTCAATATGAATATCACTTGCATTTTCAAAAATTGCGTATTCAAGTAAACTGTTAACAATTCTGACAATTGGTAATTGTTGAGCCATTTCTGCAATTCTTCTCTCTTTATCTGGATTAATAATTTCTTCAAAATTTGCTTTTAAACTTTTGTGATACAATTTTAAAACGTTTTTTATACTACTAGGTGTAGTTAAAAATATTATAGTGTCATACCCAGTTTTTTTCTTAATAAACTCAAAAATTTGTAGATCAAATGGATCAAGGGTAGCTATTTTTATTTTTTTGTTTTTATCATCTTTTCCAAAACAAACTATTTTATGTGTAATAGCAATAGGTTCTGGTATTAAAAAAAGAAGGTCTTTTTTAATAAAAGTATTTGTTAAATTAATAAATCCAACATTATAAAAATTAGCTAAATATTGATAAAATATTTTTTCTGAAATAATCTTTCTACTAAACAAATAATCTAATAAATTTTGATTCTCTTTTTTTGCCTGAATAATAGCTCCTTTAATTCCTTGCTGACTAAGAATTCTATTATCTAAAATGATTTTTTTTATTATTTTATTCTCAATCATAAAAAACTATAAAAAAATATGATATATTTATTATATCATATTATTAAAATATATTATAGATAGTATTTATAATAAAAACAGGCTTATTTATTTTAATCAGATATTAAGAGACTTTATGTTATCTTGCATAATTGTTTAAATGCTTCTATGTAATGAAATATGCTCTATCTTACCTATCTGGCTTAATTTGATAATAATCTAATATATATTTAGCAATTTTACTAAACAATGGAGCAGCTGATGAAGCTGAAAAACGTACATCTTTAGGATTATTTAATTTAACTAACATTACAAATTTAGGATTTTCAACAGGAGCAAAACCCACAAAAGTATGAATTGTTTTATTGCCATAACCATGCTTTTTCTTAGAAGCTACTTGAGCAGTGCCTGTCTTTCCAGCAATATAATATCCTTTAACCCTAGCTAATTTAGCATGCCCTCTTTCAACAACATTAACCAACATACCAGATAATAGCGCAGCTGTTTTTTTTGAAATTACTTGGTTTATTTGCTGAGGAAACTTTTCATCTATTTTACCATTACTATAAATAATTTTATCAACAATATAAGGTTTCATTAATTTTCCATTATTAGCAACTGCGGCATAAGCAGTAACAATTTGTAATGGAGTCACAGTAATGCCTTGGCCAAAAGAAGCTGTGGCTAAATATATTTTTCCTTTTTTCTCTAATGAACTAATATTTCCACTAACTTCATTAGGTAACTGAATACCAGTTTTTTTGCCAAATCCAAAATTTTTAACATAAGACCTAAAAGATTGTAAGCCTGTTTTCTCAGCTGCCCAGATAGCTCCTGTATTAACTGATTTTGCTAAAACAGTATTCATATCTATAATCCCATGGCCACCCTTTGTTGCAAAATCAGAATTTTTAATAGTATATCCATCAATTTTCACTTCTCCATTATCCTTATAAACACTATCTGGGGTAACTTTTCCAGAATCAATTCCAGCTGCCATAGTAATTGTTTTAAAGACTGACCCTGGTTCATACTGATTAGATATAGCTGGATTATTGAAGACCTTAACATCTTTTACTTTATTGTAATTATTAGGATCAAAATCTGGCATAGAACACATAGCTAAAATTTTACCTGTATTAGGTTGAATGATAATTACTGTTCCTCCATCTGCTCCGTGCTTTAAAACGCTTTGCCTTAATTCTTTGCAACTTACATATTCAATATTTCTATCAATTGTTAAGACAATATCTGCGCCATCTTTAGCAGGAATAATTTTATCTTTATTAGAAATAATTATCCTACCCATAGCATCTCTTTCAGCAAAAATTTCACCTTTAGTCCCGCTAAGTGTTTTGTCAAAAAAACCTTCTATACCATAAAGTCCTTTTATTTTGTCTCCAACATATCCATAATAACCACTTATATGACAACCATTAGCTCTTTCTGGATAATAACGATAATTTCTCATTATCCAGCCTATTCCTCTTAATTTAAGATCTTTTATTTTTTTTAATTGTTCTTCATTAATATGATGCGCAATTGGCTCATAAGGATCATCTTTTTTAGTTAAAATTTTTAATAATTCTTCTTTTTTTTCTTGAAAAATTTTCTTTTTTTCATAATCTAAAGCAGCTTTATCAATTTCTTCTAATTTAATATTATTAAGATCTTCTTTTCCTTTTTCTGTGTTATTGTAATCTATATTTTTGTTATTATTTTTTTTTAACTTATGATTGGCATAATAATTATAATCTTTTTTTTGAATTGATTCTAAATATCTTTTTAATTTAAGTTCAGCCTCTTTATCTATTTTCTTTTGATATAAAATTTTAATTAAATCTTCACTAACTTCATCTGGCTTATCTATTTTTTTTGGCACTGCATAAATTAGAGCAAATTTTTTATTAATAGCTAATGGAAATAATTCTTCCTTATGACTATTAGAAGTATCTTTGATATAGATTGTCCCTCTCTTAGGGATTATTTTTTTAAAAATTTTATGTTCATTATCAGCTAATGCTTGATAATAATGATAATCTAAAATCTGCAATTTTGCTAAAAAAAATATTAAAAGCGCGCCAAATAAAAAAACAGATAACATTAAAAAATAAATACGCAAAAAATAACTAGTATTTCTTTTTTTTCTATGCTTTACAATTTTCCAAAAACGCATAAATTTTATGAGATTAATTTTACTTTTTAAATAAAAGAAACATATAGAGATAACAAAAGAATATGCTTTTAGCGTTTTATTAAAACACACTAAACTTATTATTCTTTAAATTCTAATATCTAAACCCTAAACCATGATAAATTGCTACTAACTTTGTCATATTTAATAGGTTAAGCTCTTTAATGTTCTATTTTATGAGCTTGTATTACGCAATTATCTCTTTGCAACCTCCTGCGGCTCAATAGTTAAATATTTTACATTATTAGTTTTTACCATTTTTAAAGCTGCAATATTTTTATTAATATTATCTAATGATTGTAATTTTATTATTTGCAATTGCTTTTTTTGATAATTATCACTCAATTTGTCAGATAATTGTTCTAAGTTATCTATCTTATAATTCTTAGCAGCTAAATTGTTTGCCAAAGTTAAAAATGTTACGCTTAAAATAACAATTAAAAACAAAATAATAAAATTAAAACGTTTAAAGAATTTATTTCGCATTGTATTGTGTTTTTTTCTCTTAATAACCATATATTATTACTGCCTTGAATTACAAAATGTAAATTTTACATAAAAACATTTCATAGTCCAAGATATTCGCAAACTCTCATTTTAGCGCTTCTTGAAGAATGATTTTTGACAACTTCTTCATCGCTTGGAACAATTGGCTTTTTAGTGATAATTTTACATAAATTTTGATGATCTTTAAAAAAATGTTTTACAATCCTATCTTCTAAGCTATGATAAGATATTACAATAATTTTGCCTTTCTTTTTTAATAAATTTATTGCTTGGCTAAGCGCTAATTCTAAATTCTCAAGTTCATTATTTGTTGCAATCCTTAATGCTTGAAAACTTCTTGTCGCAAAATGTATTCTGCTATATCTAAATTTTACTGGCATTGATTTTTTAATAATTTTAACTAACTGTCCGACTGTTTTTATTTCTTTTCTTTTTCTAAAAAATACTATTTCTTTTGCAATTTTCTTTGCAAATCTTTCTTGTCCATAATTTTTTAAAATTTTTACTAATTCTTTTTCTGGGTAATTATTAACTATAAATTTGGTTTTATCACTATCATTATTATCAAAATCCATATTTAATGGGGAATTAGTATTTTGAAATGAAAAACCTCTATCTTTGTCTAATAATTGATCAGAAGATAAACCTAAATCAAAAATTATTCCATCAACTTTTTTATGCTTAAAATGTTTCTCAGCTATATTTGATAAATTTTTAAAATTATCATTAACTAGGATTAAATTATTTTTAAATTTAGTTTTCTTTATTTTGTTTTTTGCATTTTCTATAGTCTTTTGATCTAAATCTATTGATAAAACTTTTCCACTTGGCGCTACTTTGTTTAAAATTGCAAAACTATATCCACCAGCCCCTAAAGTGCAATCAATAAAATACTTACCTTTTTGCGGGTTAAGATATTCTATGCTCTCTTTTAACATTACTGGAATATGATGTTGCATAATTTTAAATTCCAAGCTCTCCCATTGCTTCTGCTATTTCCTCGCTATTTTTTTCTGTTCCTGTTTTATATTTTTTCCATTGTCCTTCATCCCAAATTTCTAATCTATTATAAAGACCTGCCACTATTACCTTTTTTCCGATTTTAGCATATTTGCGTAAATATTCTGGCAACATAATTCTTCCTTGCTTGTCTAATTTTACATCCATAGCGCCAGCTAACATTAAACGAGCAAAAGCTCTACTATTTGTTTGACTAATTGGTAAATCAGCTAATTTTTTAGCTAATTTAACCCATTCTTTTTTTGAATATAAAAAAAGACAATTATCAATACCTCTAGTAACAATAGCTCCTTGTTTAAATTCTACCCTAAATTTAACTGGCACAGCTAATCTTGATTTAATATCTAAATTATAATTATATTCTCCAATAAACATATTAGTTATAATTTTATTAAAATGAGTTTTCCACAGAAAATGTTAGTTATCCCAAGAGTTATCCCCACTTTTCCCCACTACTCTATTATTATATGCTATTATTTCCCACTAGTCAATACCAATTGCCTGTGGAAAATCTTATATTAAAAAACCAGAGCTTTTAGCTCTGGTTAATATGTTTTATTCTTGATGTTTGAAAAGGGGCTAAACTTAATAATATGTGTTATGTGATATTTAATTCTTTTCCATAAAACGGCTCTACAATTTTAAAACTTTTTAATTCTTTAATGCCATAATTTATCATTTTTTCTAAACTATTATCAGCTGTTATTCCAGCTAACTTGATATTTAAAATATAAGCTAAAGTATTTGCGACAATAACTCCTGTCCTAACAGCGCTAAAAGCGCCAGGTCCTTTAACAACAATAATACCTTTTAATTTTT
>JALTFF010000070.1 GCA_027007465.1 bacterium
TTAAGATTATCAAGCAAACTATTTAAAAATCCAGTTCTTGTTGGGGCAGGATTATCTATTTCTCCGACTTGTTTCGGCAAATTATTAGAAGAGGTTGGCTTTATTCCACCAGCTAATTGTATAGCGTCTTCTTTTGTTAAAGGTTTAATCATATAAATAATAATTAAAATTGACTTTTAATCCCAGACCAAATTTCACTGCCAGCTTTTTTAACTTCCTCGCCGAAATTTGAGACACCTTTAAAAATTTTACCTGCTGTTTCTTTCATTGTAGGGATATGTTGAATTGTTTTTTCTAAACCTTTGTAAGGTAAACTTAATGCTTCGCCAGCTTTTTCACTCGCTTTTATTGCTCCCTTGCTAACTCCTGCAATATTCTTAGCCCACCAGATTGGCTGAGCTATGATACCTTGCCCAAGTTGTTTAGGAGTATATCCTGGCTCAAAAGGTATTTTACTTTGTCTTAATTCTTGTAATCGTTTATTTAATTCTTGCCTTCTGTCTGATTGTTCCTTGCTATCAATATTAAAACCAATCTTATCTTTCCAATCTAACCAATCTTCATCTGAAAATTCTCTTTTATATCCTCCTTGTTCTTTTAACTTTTGCCATAAACCTAAATCATTCATTGCTTGTGGATTAGTAATATGATGAAACTTATCATCTTCTCCATTTATCCCGCCATATAAATAAATTTTGTCTCCAGCTTTTACTAAATCACCTTGCTGTGGATAATAAGTTTTTGCTTTGGTTAATTGTTTAGCATAATCTTCAGGTGTATAATTATTTGGCAAATCAAATGGGTCTGAACCTAATGTTGCGGTTTCTTGTCCGTTAGGCAAAATAGTAATATATTCTCCCTTATCATTTACTTTAACTATTTGAGAATAAACTGACATTCCATCTACTTTTAAGCCAGCTATTTTTCTGAATAAAGACTTGTTCCAACTTTTTGGCATATTATCAGGTTGAGCTATTGCTATATCATCCCATTCGCCATAAGCATTTGGTTTAACATATAAATTATAAGTGCTTCTAATATTTTTATCTTCACTTATCAATCTATACTTTTTATATTCATCCATAATTTCATCTCTATAATTTCTTAAATCTTTAGCAACTTTACCTGTTTGAGTTTCATAATCAGTAATTTCTTTTTCTACTTCTGACATTATGTTATTAGGGTTACCATCTTTATCTTTTCCGCCGACCAAATAATTTGCCATTGCAGAGCTATATGTAGCTGGTGAATTTCCATAAAGTTGTTTTAGCAATTCTGTATCTTTATTGACTTGCTTTTTAAAATCATTTAATAAATCTTTTTCTTTAATTGTTTCCCCTGTTGTTCCTTCTGTTGAAATTCTTTTCTCTAAATTATTTTTAAGAATCCGATATTGATAAATCTTTCGTTGAACATCTAATTTTTGTTCTTTTGTCAAAGGCATTTTCAACAAACCATTTAATTTGTCAATTTCTTTATCATAAAAAGCAGGATTTAATAAATCACCTTTTGCTTCTGATTTAGCCTTCATTAAATCTAAATCAATTTTGTTCATTAAAAAACGAACTTGAGAATTTAATGAATTCTTAGATATAAGGTCATAAGTCCCATAAAGTCCAGTTGGTCTAATGTTTAAATATGCCATATAATTTTAATTAAATTTTTTCTAATCTGCCTGTTTTTGCACTTACTCTCCATCCAGCAGGAGCATTTTTACTGCGAGCTGCAGCTTCTGCTTGAGACAAAGCATAACCTGGTTGCTTTATCTGAGCTGAACTCCCGCCCCCAGAACTTACTTGCGTCCTTTGAACTGGCTGAGATGAGCTTCCACCTCCAGAACTTGTTTGTATTTTCTGAACTGGCTGCGAGCTTATAGAAGTTTTCCATCCTTGTTTCTCCCAGTCTGGAACATCATTCGGTAAAACTTTCATTGTAGTATCCTTTTTCCCTTTATAATAGATTGTTTGGAATTGTGATTTTGGTTGTGTCGGAGTAATTGTTTTTTCTACAGGCTTCTTCTTGCCATATAAAAAGGTATTAGTCGGGTCTGGATGAACATCTGTATAGTTCTTTGTTAGGCTTGGATGAGGTATTTTTTCATATCCTGTTGGTATTTGGAATTGTGGTTTTGGTTGTAAAACTGGTTGTTTATTTTCAGGCAATATCTTACTTCTTTCTTCTTTTAATCCTTGATGTATAATTTGCTCT
Organism: bacterium; assembly: GCA_027007465.1. Lineage (GTDB taxonomy): Bacteria > Patescibacteriota > Patescibacteriia > Patescibacteriales > JALTFF01 > JALTFF01. The sequence goes on from JALTFF010000070.1 coordinate 2,209, forward strand.
GGTTTTGTTTCTTTCAAAGAAGGAATTTCAATAGAAGTTGTAAGAGTAGGATAATTATTTACAATCTTTTTAGCTATTTCATCAACATTACTATCAAATCCTAATTCAGAATAAGGAATATCAATTGTAGAAGAATTTAAGATAAAAGAATTCAAATCTTTATCAGCTTTAGCAATTTTTTCATTTATTGTTTCTTTAATTTTTTCATCAATATTACCTGAATTTACCTTAACTTTTAAATCATTTATTTCAGCTCTTTTAATAGAAGCAAGATTTTCTAACTTATTTTGTAAAAGTTCTCTTTGTTTTTTAGCGTAAACTAAACTTAAGGTAGCTAAATTAGGATTTTCAGAAATTTCTGGAATTTTTTCAGCTAAAATCTTAACTTCGTCTCTAATATTTTGTATTCCTTTTTTATCATCTTTTAATTGTAAGTCTTTATTTAATTTTGTTATTTTTAATCCTAAACCATAATTTAAAACATTTTGGATTAACTGTGTTTTATTGGCATCATAAGGAATAAGAGCTTCATTATTAAGAGAATTGTTCATTTCATTTTTAATTTTCAATAATTCATCCACAGGCATATCCCCTAAATAATTATTGACAGAAGCTAATTTATTCTTTAGTTCTTTTTCCTTACCTTTAAAGTAATCAGTATTGATAAAATTATTTAAAACACTTTGATAAAACTCCTTAACAGAAGAATATTCATTACCATTTATTCTTAATTTTGTCAAGTCCTCAGAAGCAGTTTTAGCTAAATTGCTTAAAGCATTTAATTTATCATCATAAGTTCCTCCTCCATTAAAATCAATTTCTATGTCTGTTAGTTTATCTTCAATTTTAGCAACTTCTAAATCTCTTTTCAAAGAAGTAATTACAGAAGACATAGCCGTTGCTCTAGTGTCATCTTTCTCTATTAGAGCTTTAGATTGCTCTTTTTCCGCTTCTGATATGCCCTTTTTTAATGCTTCTTCTGTGCCATCTTGAGCTGCTAATGTTAATTTAGCATCTATTAAATTTTCATAATCTTTTTTTATCACAGCTTCTGTATCACCAATCTGAGCTCGTATATTTTCTCTCATTTCCTCATCTTGCGTATTAGCTAATTCATTTTGTAGAAAATCTAAATGTTCATCAGCTGTTTTTCTTCCAGCTTTATAATCATTTAAAGAAGTCAAAAAATCATTTCTCCAATTTCTCCACTTTATTCTTTTTTTCAAATCAGCTATTTTCTTTTTATTAGAAAGAATATAATTATTATCTGGAATGCTTTTTTCTTTTTCTTTTTCATTAAGCTCTTTATAATGTTCTACTTGAGCTTCTAATGACAAATTGTCTTCCAAAACTCTTGTTTGGAAAACACCTTCTAATTTTTGTTGATTTTTTATTCTAGCTGTATTTAATAAAATTCTCTGCTGATTTAAAAAATCACCTATGTTTAAAGATAATTTTGTTTTTCTTCTTTCTACTGCCATATAAAATAAAAATAATTATTTTGTAATAGTAGGTATCCCAGTTTTTCTCTGGGCACCTTGAGCCACCGCCCCTTCTGGAGAAATAGCTGATTGTTCTGCTACCCCTTTAACTGCCGTTGGTTGAGGCTCTTGCCCTTCGTGTTCTTGTATAACAGGTTTCTTAGATTGAGTTTGATTTTCAGATTGTTGCTGTTGAGCCCGTTGCTTGGCAATCGCCTCTGCCATAGCCTGCTGAGCTTTTTGTTGGATTTCCATTTCTAATTCAGCTTTTTCTAATTTTTCTTTTTTCATTATTGTTTGCTCATCTTTCGGCGATGGCACTCCTACATTTTTCATTGTAGTATATTGCGATTGGATTTCTCTTGCATATTTATTTAGCTCATCAGTAACATTTCTTAATAAAGTTCCAGGAAAGAAAACGTCAGTTTTATAATTACCGCCAATAATATCCTTAGCATCAAAATATAATTCTAATAAACGAAAAATATTAGCTGAAAAATGTTCTAATGCAACCTTCCAACGTCTTTGTCGCCCTTTAATTCTATTATTAACAGCCTGCATTAAAACAGATAATGCTCTTCCAGTGGCTTGTCGCACAGTTGTTCCTCCATATAGAACTTCATTTATGCCAGAAATATTAAAAATATCGCCTTTTCTATTATTTAACGTAATCTCTACTGGAGCAGTAGCAGAACTTCTTGGGTCTGGAATTAACTCTGCTTCATCTCCAACATCAATTAACTGCATCAAGCCTGATTGAACCTGCATTGGCTTTAAATTTTTTCCAAATATAGTAGGAAACGCAGAACCTTTTAAAATTTCTGAAACATCTTGATTTTTTTCATTATACTCTACCTGACTATCTAAAATATTCTCTACATCAGAAATCCCCCACGGCCTTACAGGATGAGGAATATTACGGACATAAACTATTGGAACAAACCCCCAATTATGTTCTGTATAATCTAATAATTTATTATTGATAATAAGAAGCCTACGAGTATCGTCCCAATATTCTATTACTTCTACCATTTGTTGAGTAGTGGTTTCGTCCGATGATGGCATTAAAGTAGTATTTAAACTTATTCCTTTTTTTTCTAATGTAGTTTTAAAAATTCTTTCAGCTTTTTCAACGCTAATATAATAGTTATGAATAAATCCTTCCATTTCTCTATAACTATCGTCAGACCAAATTATTCTAATATTTTCTGGTCTTTTAACATTTTGAAAATAAATTCTTTTGTTTTCATCGTCATAAAATGGGCCTAAAATAAAACTATCACCTAATAGAGAACCATTCTGCACAGCTTCTTCAAATTGAACATCAAACTCATTATCACGCAATATTTCCTTTAAAATTCTTTCTTTAGCTTCAGCTCGGCTTATTTCAACTGGGTCTGTAATTTCTGTCGGAGGAACGTCAAATTCTACAGCTTCATTTGTCATAAAAGCTGTATAATTAAAAACAGTTGTAGCAATATAATTATACACTCTTAAATGCCCTCCTGCTTCTGGTATATATTCCCACTGGTCTCCATCAAAAAAATCTCTTAATTTGGCATAACCAACATATTTTAGAGTTCCTACTTGCGTTTGGATACCATTCAATCTATTATAAGTCTCTGTTTCTAATTCAGATTTTTTTTCTAATACATATTCTTTCCATTCTTCTTCTAAACTTTTCGCAAATGTAGTTTTTAATTTATTAAACATATGTTATATTTTAATATATTTTTTATGCGGAGTAAATGGTTTAATATTATTACCTATATTTAAAGTATATGTCTGTGGGTCAGCTATTCGTCGCTTTTTTTCTAACCACCAAGCTGCTTGATAAAAACAAGTAACATAATCTTGTTTTAAATGTTTGTCATCAATCTCATAATTGGCCAATTCTTCTTCAAATTCTGATAAATAATAACTTCTAAATCCTCCAAAATTTGGATTTAGTTCTACTATTTCATCTCCTCTTCTTTCTGTTTTTCTATTTTTATTTAATAATATTTTTGCTTGAATAATAGCATCTCCTTTATTGCCAAGATGAGCTTGAAAATCATAAGTTTTAACACCCATTTCATTTAATAATTTCTTAATAATTACCCCGCCTAATGCTTGCGTATCCATTATAATAAACGCATCATTAAAATGATATTGTAAAAGTTTTAAAGTGGCAAAATGTGTAGATGGCGAACCACCTTTCATTTCTTCGTGGTGAACCATTACATAAGGAAACCCAGAAATATCTATTACTAACATTACAGTTGGGTCTCCTGCGTCAGAACCTCCCCAGTCAACTGAAATTAAAAACTTCTTTTCTGGAGATACTACTGGCAAATCATTTTTATTGTATGATAAATTTCTATCCCAAATCTGTTCAATACTTCTAAAATCAAACGCTTTTTTACTGGAAGGCACAGCTTCGCCTAAAACTACCTGACGATATTTTTGCACATCTTCAACAATCAATTTTTCTTTAGCTTCGTTTCTTACTTTTTTAGGAATAAATATATTATCATCTAATGTTCCTAATTTAACATACCAATCATTTTCTTTTTTCAATGCTCCTCTTACAAGATGGTAAAAAAATTGTTGTGATTTAGCTTCTGTATCAAAAGTTGAAATTAAATCTATTGGAGCACTTAAATCTAATGAACGAGAAAAAATCCTTCCAAATAATTCGCTTTTAAGATGATGGCTAAAAACGCATTCGTCATAACTTATAAATCCAAATGTTCTACCAGCAAGTGAAGAGCCAGCATCTTCGCCAGTTGATGCACCAAAAAATGAGCTATTATTTTTATAATCTATCTGATGCCTGCTTAAATTATGAGCTACATAAAAATCAATTTTACAATCATTACTCTGCTTGCTTACTCGCCCTTTTTCAATCTCTTCATCTGTAGCATCTGGTGGATAAGTTGCAAATTTACTATGTAAAATATCTAAAATATAATTAAAACAAACTTCTATCTGATTACTATGAGGAGAAATATCTAAAGTAGTATAACGAGTATTTTCTATTGAAAAATCAGAACCTTCTAACCCTATTTTATAGTAAGCAAACCTTATATGTTTAATCGCCAACGCAACAGTCTTGCCCCACCTGTTCGCTGGAGCTAATAAATTCTTTTTTGTCAATGGAAAATTATTTAATTTACACCATATAGGGTCTGTTTCTCTCAAATATTGTTTTTGTCCTTTATGTAATCTTAATCCTAAATGATATTCTGCAAAGAATACAGGGTCTTCTCTGCCTTTTTTTTCAACATACCAACCATCTTTAACAACCTCTCTATCTTTTTTAGACAGAGCCCTATAAAATGTAGAATATTTTAATTCATTTTTATTCATATTATATAGAACTTAAATATCTCTTACATCTTCTTCCTTTAACTTCCCATATCTGGCTGCTCTTAATAACAGAGCTGTTTTATATTGGTCTCTGACATCTCCTTTTCTTCTTAACTTTAAAGTTTCTCCTGAAATATAATTTTTAACAGCATCATTATACCATTTCATTATTATATTTCTATCTTGTAAACTTATTTTTTTCCCTTGTTTATATTTTTCTCTAATTTCTTGTAATGTTTTCTCCATTACAATATTGCCGAGCTTCCAAGCTTTTGACAATCCTTTATTTATTAAATCAATATCAGTAGTAACATTTCTCGCTGTCATTTTCATTTCTTCTTTCCCTTCTTTTCTTGAAAGATATTTTCTATATGATACTATACTTGGAACTTTTGGGTCTATCTCTTTTATTTTTTTATACAATTCTGTAATAGGAACTCTCCCTCTATATTGTTCATAAACTTTATCAAATCTTTCATCATCAAAATATGATTTTATAGCCATATTTCTTTATTAAAACTTGTTTATATTTACATAAACAAGTTAATTATTTACCCTTTATAATAATATAACATATTTCAAATATTTTGTCAAGCTTATTTACACTATAACAGGCAAGAACTTGACAAAGATAAAAAAATAATATATAATATTATTATAACACAATAATTCAGTTATGCCAAATATAAAATTTCAAAACCTGAGATTTAAACAAACAAAAAAACAGCAGAGTTTTTAATCCTGTTGTTTTTTGTCTTACAAATTCTTGTAAGTCCTATCTTTAAAGTTAGTCCAATGTCAAGATAGGCTTTGATGTCATAATACCTTGAAAATCTAATGGGAAGGACGTCATCGGTAACCATACCGAAAATCTTAATGCAAATCAAGTCGTGGAAAGGTCATATAAAATTTCTTTTATATGATTAGGAAGGCGACTATAAAGAATAAAAGAGAGGTTAATATAAACTGCTTCTCCTATATTAACATTGATGTTTTAAAACTTCGTATTGATGTTTTTAAAACAATTCTCTTTTATAAACTCCGAGAAGAACAACACCAAAGGGATATTTAATATTTAAAATATTAAATTGAAATTTGGCAGGCAAGCTTTCACTTTGTTAATTCAAATAATACAAAGTGTTTAAATGAATCCCATTCCAGAAATGGGTAAACTCATTTGGGGTGCGGTAGCCTCTAAATTTACCGCCTTTATACTGAATATTAAATATAATTTAGTATTTAGCTTTAAAGCTCCAAAAGTCATTAAGAAAATTCCATTAGATTAGTAAATTTTAAAGCAAAAAAAATTTAAAAAAAATTTTTTTTAAATTCACTCTTGCTAAGGGCTTTCTATTATCTTCTTAAATCTATTTACAACTTTACCTGAATAACAATAATTATTTTAAGAGGGGATTTTTTAAAGATAAATTATGAAAAATATAGAAAATATTAAATTATAAAAAATATTAAAT
>JALTFF010000071.1 GCA_027007465.1 bacterium
AGAAAAATATAGAGAACTTAGAAAAATTGGAAAACTCAAAAATCTCGATAGACAACCAAGAGCCTGAATTAATAGAGACACCAGGGACACCAGAAATATCAAAATCATTGGGACTAAACAATCAAGAGTTAATAGACGATCAAAAGAACCAGTCTCTGCCGAACAATGTACAAAATCCACAAGATTTACAAAATGAAAATAGAGATCAATCACCAAATGAATCATCGTCGTCGGATTCTCGTCAGGAGGTAACAGGCGCTCAACTGACAGGTGTTTCAGAAAAGAAAAAACTTCCTTCAGCGTGGAAAATGCTTAAAAAATCCTGGCAGATTTTTGTTCAACGATGGGAGGTGTTATTTGGTATTATTTTAATCCCAATTGGGGTTTTTTTGATGTTTTTAATTTTAGGCAGAGAATTTTCTCTCAGTGGGTTAGCAAGTATTATTTTTGTTTTGTTGTTTTTAATAACTATTTTTGTTGTTAATTTTTGGACAGGAGTAGCGCTCTTTTGCGCTATTAATGATTCAACCTTAGGAGTTAAAGAATCATTAAAACAAGGTTGGCGAAAAATAATTTCTTATTGGTGGATAATTTTTTTAGTCGGGATAATTGTTACTGGCGGAGCAATGTTATTATTCGTTCCAGGTCTTATATTTTTTATTTGGTTTAGTTTAGCCGCAGTGATTTTTATTGCCGAAGGAACTAAGGGAATAAATGCTTTGCTAAAAAGCCGAGAGTATGTTCGCGGTTATTGGTGGAGTGTCTTCTGGCGATTTCTGTTTTTGTATATACTTTTATTATTGATTATTGCTCCAATATTATTAACAGTATATTTGCTATCTGGCTCGGCTAATAGTTTATTATTTAAGGTAGTTAGATATTTAGTCAATCCACTGATTGTTACTCCATTATCAATTATTTATTCTTTTCAAATTTATTATTCTTTGCGAGATATTAAAAAGAACTTAGTTTTTGTTCCTAACCGAAAAGCAAAAATTGGATTTATCACAATTGGGGTGATTGGACTTTTAGCGCCAATCATTTTATTGGTGGGAATAGTTTTAGTTAATGTCAATGTGGCGCGACAGAAAGCTTCAAATATTGCTGCTCAAAATAGCTTAGAAGAACTAAGATTAGCGGGAGAAATATATAAAATAGATCATCATAATTATGATGGATTTATTGGAACTAATTGCTCGAGCGGTAGTCAAGATTGGCGAAGATCTTGTCATAGGATGCTTGATAAAGATGTTTTACTGGCGAGTTTTGGTTCTAAAAATAGTTATTGTGTTTCAGCTACTCTTCCAAATAAAAAAGTTCTATGCGTAGATAGTCAAGGTTACTTTGGAACAGGGAAGTGTATTGGTCAAGGAACAAAAGATAATCCGTATCAATGCCAAAATGATACTCAAGCGCCAACGCAAAATAACATTCAGACAAAAACTAAAAAGGGATCTGAGTTAGTTTTGTCTAACACATATTCAAAATATGGATTTTCTTTTAAGTATCCATCAGGTATGAAGTTTAAAGAGAAAACTTTTCTTTTCCTCGACAAAAAAGTGGTTACGAATAATAAAGGAGCGATTATGGGTGAATTAAACAAAGATGGTGTTAGTCAAGAATTAGCTGTTGTCTGGATGAAAGAAACACACGTAAACAATAATGATATGCTTACTCTATTTTTTACTGGTATGAAAAGAGGTTTAGAGAAGAAGGGAGTGAAAGTTGTTAAAAAGAATAGGAGTGAAATAACTCTTAATAGGAATAAAATAGCATATCAAACCTATGACGGTTATATTCAATCAAAACATCTTTATGGTATTGTAGGTACTTGGTATTGTAATCAAACAAAAAGAGAGTTTATGATTAGTGTAATGTGTAACGATCGAGATGCCTTCCCAGTGTTTCAAAAATATGTAAATTCATTTGTAGACCATTAATAGTCTTTAAGTAAGAATTTAAATTTATGGATAATCAAAACAATCAAAATGATAATTATAGAAAAGTTTTTGATGTAGCAGAAAAAAGAAATGAAATCATTAAAAAATTTGCTGAAAAATACAAAGATAGATCAAAAGATTTTTTTGAAGATGTCTTTGGCAGAAACTAGTGGGCGAGATAGTAGCTGAATGCAGTGTAATTTCTATTGCTTTTATTTGTAAAGATATTAATATCAAGGATTTTGCGTGGGTGCACAAAAAAGCAAAAAATTTTCTACTTCTTGATAGTAAATTAGCTAAAGATAATATAAAATGTGCCAAATCTGTAGGAGGTTAGCTGTTAGATTAGGAATTGAAATAGCAAGCTATATGGAGCGTAATTTTAATAAACGCTTCTCAATGGTCGTAATACAAAGAGAAAATAGTTCATGAGGAAGAACATATAATTCAATTTTTGATAGAAGAAATTTTTCCTGAAAATTCTAGGATTGCTTTGAAAACTAATTGGATTATGGCTAAAGTGGAGGTGTTAGCTTTTTTGAAGCAAGGTTGAAACATAGAACAAATTTCTAATGTGTTGAAAGTGACAAAAACTTTTTATCTTAAACATTTAGTTAT
>JALTFF010000072.1 GCA_027007465.1 bacterium
ATAAAAAAATAAAAAAAGATATTTTAAAAAAAGTTCCTATGGATTGGACAATTGATATAAATCCAGTATAATATAAAAAGACAATATGCCATTCTAAAATGAATAAAATGTTAATAAAAGGATTGGTTTTACATAACATATATAAACACAGAAAGGAGTTAATCCTATTTTCTATAGACTTAAAGGATAATAATTTAAGATAGATTTTTAATCTTTATAAAAATAATTAAAAAATATGCCTATTTTTGACAAAAAAAATGTTATCGTCGCTGGAGGAGCTGGTTTTATTGGCTCTTATATGTGTGAAGAGCTAATTAAGGATAGCAAAGTTATCTGCCTTGACAATTTTATAGATGGAGAAGAAAGAAATATTGACAAATTACTTTCAAATCCAAATTTTGTATTTATAAAACACAATATTAATGAGCCGATTGACTTGGAAATTTTGCCAGAATTGCAAAAATTTAAAATTGAATTTCAAGGAATTCAAGAAATTTATAACTTTGCTTGCCCAACGTCTCCTAAAAATTTTAAAAAAAATATTCAAGAAATATTAGAAACAAATTCATTAGGAGTAAAAAATTTACTTGACTTAGCTATAAAATATAAATCAAAATTTTTTCATGCATCTTCTTCTGTTGTTTATGGTCCAAGAAAATTAAACATTAAAACACCAGAATATTATCCTGGTGTAGTAGATATTAATTCAGAAAGAGGAGCTTATGATGAGGGAAAAAGATTTGCAGAAACATTGGTTATGAATTATGCTAAGATTTATAATTTAGATGTTAGAATAGCCAGAATTTTTAGAACATTTGGTCCAAGAATGAAACTTAATGACAATAGAATGCTGCCTGATTTTATTTATAATGCTTTAAAAAACAAAAATATTGTTATTTATGGAGATAAAAATTTTAGCTCTAGTTTTTGTTATATTAAAGATATAATTGATGGCATAAAAAAATTAATGGCTTCTAACCTAAAAGAACCAGTTAATCTTGGCTCTGAAAGAATTATAAAAGTATCAGAAATAGCTAAAAAGATTATAAAAAAATTAAATTCAAGTTCAGAAATAGAATATCATAATCCTATATTATTTATGACTCAATTATGTTTGCCAGATATTAAGAAAGCCAAAGATGAGCTTGGTTGGTTGCCAATAATTAGCCTTGATAAAGGTTTAGATATTTTAATAGACTATGTAAAAGCTTCTGAGAGCTTACTTGATATTGAACAAGCTATTTAATTTTATGAAAATATTTGCTATTATCCCAGCTTTTAATGAAGAAAAGCAAATAACTAATGTTGTTCATTATGTCCAGAATTATGTTGACAAAGTAATAGTTATTGATGATGGATCAAGTGATAAAACTTATGAACTTGCCAATAAAGCAGGCGCAATAGTGCTAAAACATTTAATAAATAGAGGACAAGGAGCTAGCTTGGAAACAGGAAATAAATATGCTTTATCACAAGGAGCTGATATTATTGTTCACTTTGACGCAGATGGCCAGCATAGAGCTGAGGATATTAAAAAAATTTTACAACCAATTAAAAATAATCAAGCTGAAATAGTTTTTGGCTCTCGTTTCTTGGGTAATACAATAAATATGCCAATGAGTAAGAAAATTATTCTTAAAATAGCTATTTTAATAAATAATTTTATCAGTGATATAAAATTAACTGACGCGCATAATGGAATTAGAGCTATGACATCGCAAGTTGCTAAAAAAATGGAAATAACTCAAGATAGGATGGCGCATAATACTGAAATTAATATGTTTACTAGTAAAAATAAATTAAAATATACAGAAGTCCCTGTCACAATTGTTTATCAAAAATATGGACAAGGTTTTAGCCAGGGATTAAAAATTTTAAAAGAATTATTATTAGGAAGGTTTATATAATGATTAGCAATTCCAAAATAAGTGGAGCAACAGTAAAGTTCTGTTTATATTGATGGCTGGTATTTGCTTGCTCTATTCAGATTGTAGATGTTAGATAATTTGCTAACAAAACAAGAATCATAAAAAAATAGAAAATTTGATAAAAGAATACTTAAATAACGCAATGCCAATAGAAATAAAATTATAAATTTTTAAATAGGAGTTAAAGTAAATATAATAAAAACAAAAATTCACACAATTAAATTTAAATTAATAAAAAAATATTTTCCTTTATTATTTGTAAAAAAACAATTTTAAGATGATAAGTGAACAAAATTTCTAATCTTGTTTTTATTTTTAATGTTAAAATTTGACAAATTTATTTTAGTTTGATACTATAAAAATAATTTAAGCAAGTAGCAAGACAATACTAAATAAAATTTAGAAAATCTAAAATATAATAAACTTTATTTGCCTAAGTTGTAAAATTAATTTTTGCAATAAAGGCAACGAAAATCAATGAGCAAAACAAAGTATTTGAGTAATCGCAAATTTGCGAAACATTCTCTCTCTCTCTCTCT
>JALTFF010000073.1 GCA_027007465.1 bacterium
CATTTTTTTACTGGCAATTTAGAGCCAAAGCATTTAATAGGAGTATTTTTAGGAGCTTGTTTTTTAATGTTAGGCGGTTATTTAGATGATAAATACAATTTAAAACCTCATCAGCAGATTGTTTTTCCTTTATTAGCTATTATAGCTGTGGTTATTGGAGGAGTTGGTATTGAAAAAATTACCAATCCATTAGGCGGATTTATTTATCTTAATAAGTGGAAAATACAAGTTTTAACATTTAATAATCTGCCTTATTATTTTACTGTTTTATCTGATAGTTTTACAATTATTTGGTTGTTAGGGATGATGTATACTACAAAACTTTTAGATGGAGTTGACGGATTAGTAACTGGCATATCTGCTATTGGAGCTTTTATTATTTTTCTATTTACAATGACAACTAAATATTATCAACCAGATGTTGGCTTAATGGCTTTAATTTTTTCAGCTGCTTGTTTAGGGTTTTTAATTTTTAATTTTCATCCAGCAAAAATATTTTTAGGAGAAGGCGGAAGCTTGTTAACTGGTTTTATATTAGGAGTTTTAGCTATTATTTCTGGAGGTAAAATAGCAATTGCTTTACTTATTATGGGCATTCCAATTCTTGATTTAATATGGACTATTGCGCGTCGTTTATTAAATGGCAAAAATCCTTTTAAATTTCCAGATAAGCTTCATTTGCATCACCGCTTAATAGCTTTAGGATTTTCGCAAAGACAAACAGTCCTAATCTATTATTTTATAGCAACTGTTTTTGGCTTATCAGCTTTGTTTTTGCAAAGCAAAGGAAAGCTTTTAGCAATAGGTATTTTAACTATTTTAATGATTATTATTGCTAGCATTAGTGTTGTTGGGTATAAAATAAAATCTTAAAATTCAGCAAGAGACTTTTCTTTTTTGACAAAATAGGTTAAGATATTTAAAAATACTTTAAAAGAAAAGTTTATGTTAAAAATAAAATTAAAGCATAAAAGTTTTGATGACTATAGAAAAATAATTCAGTCGTCTCTTTATAATGAAGTTAAGAGTTTAGCTAAAAATTTAAAAGATAAAAAAGTTATTCATATTAATTCTACTGCTATTGGAGGTGGAGTAGCTGAAATACTTCAAGGCTTGGTTCCACTTATGAGAGATGTTGGCTTAAATGCAGAATGGCTAACCTTATCAAATGATGAGCTGTTTTTTGAAATTACTAAGGAATTTCATAATTGTCTTCAAGGAAAAAAATGGGAAGGCAGCAGCGATGATTTTAATTATTATTTAAAACATATTAAAAAAATATTTAAAAAAATAAATAAAAGAAGAGCTGATTTTTGGATAATACATGATCCTCAACCAGTGGCTTTAATAAAATATTTAAAAACAGAGAGATTAAAATCAAAATTTATTTGGCGTTGTCATATTGACACATCAAAGCCAGCTAAAGAAGTTTGGTATTTTTTATCGCCATTTATCATGCAATATGATAATGTGATTTTTAGCTTAGATAAATTTGTTGATGATAGAGTTCCTAAGGATAAATATAAAATTTTTACACCAGCCATTGATCCATTATCTGAAAAAAATTTGTTATTATCTAAAGTAAAAGCTAGGGAAATTATAAAGAAATTTTTTAACATACCAGTGAAAGTTCCTTTAATTCTTCAAGTTGGCAGATTTGATCCATGGAAAGATCCAATTGGAACAATAGAAATTTTTTCAAGTGTTAAAAATTATTATCCTAAAGCGCATTTAGTTTTTATAGGGTTAAATTTAGCTCAAGATGATGCTGGAGCGCGAGCAATATATTTAAAGACTAAGAAAGCAGCTAAAAATATTAGTAATGTTCATTTATTTTTTAATCCTAATGATACAAAAGAGTTTTCAGAAAAGCAATTTGTAAGAATATTTCAATCAGCAGCAGATGTTGTTTTACAAAAATCATTACGCGAAGGCTTTGGGTTAGCTGTAACAGAAGCTATGTGGAAGGCTAAACCAGTTATTGGTGGAAATGTCGGGGGCATTAAAGAGCAAATTGACAATGGAAAAAATGGTTTTTTAGTTAAAACAAACGAGCAAGCTGTTTTAAAGATAAAATATTTATTAAGTCATCCAAAGCAAAGCGAAAAGATGGGATTAGCTGCTAGAGAGACAATAAGAAAAAAATTTTTATTACCAAGATTATTAAGGGATTATTTAAAATTATTAAATTAGCTTATGAAAAACAAAAATGAAATTTATGTCACAGGACATAAAAATCCAGACACAGATAGTGTCTGTTCTTCAATAGCATATGCATGGTATTTAAGAAGAAAAAAAGAAAATGCTAAGGCTATTATTCCAGGAAAATTAAACCCAGAAACAGAATATGTTTTAAAGTATTTTAAATTAGAAAAGCCAAAAATTATAAAAAGTGTGAAAAATAAAAGATTGGTTTTAGTTGATCATAATGAAAACTCTCAAAG
>JALTFF010000074.1 GCA_027007465.1 bacterium
TAAGAGATGAAATTTTTTATTGTCAAAAATGCCCACTTTATCAAACAAGAAAATATCCAGTTATTGGAGAGGGGAGTCATCAAGCAAAAATAATGTTTATTGGTGAAGCGCCTGGCTTTAACGAAGATCAGACTGGTCATCCGTTTTGCGGAGCAGCTGGTCAAGTGTTGGATGATTTATTGAATAAAGTTGGGTTATTAAGAAAGGATATCTATATTTGTAATATATTAAAGTGTCGGCCACCGCAGAATCGGGATCCTCAAAAAAATGAAATTGAAAGTTGTGTTCCATATTTAGATCGACAAATTGATTTAATTCAGCCAAAAGTAATTTGTCCATTAGGGAATTATGCGACAGCTTACATCTTAGAAAAATATGGATTAAAATCTATGATTCAAGGAATTAGTAAGATTCACGGACAGATTTTTGAAGCAAAAAACATATCTTATAGGTTAAAAATTATTCCATTTTATCATCCGGCAATTGCTACTTATAATCCAAACACAAAAACAATTTTAGAAAATGATTTTAACATATTAAAACATTTAATTTAATTATCTACTATAAAGCATAAAGATGTTTGAAAATTAGTAGGAATTTAATTATTTTTAAAATGCTAAATAAAAAAAGTAATTATCTTAAAATTTTTGCTTTGCTTATTTTAATTGCTTGGTTTAGTATTTTTTTCTTGCAAAAGATTGATTTAGTAGATTCTGACTTAGGTCGTTTTATAAAAAACGGCCAAGATTTATTTAATGGAAATTTTAAGGTTTTAAGAACGAATTTTTATTCTTTTACTTATCCAAATTATCCTTTTATAAATCATCATTGGGCAACAGGCGCTGTTTTTTATTTAATATGGAAATTAGGAGGATTCTCTTTGCTGCATTTTTTTGGTATTATTTTAGTTTTAATCACTTTTTTTATTTTTTTTAAAATTGCTGAGAGTCTGTCTAATTTTAAAATTGCCTTTTTCCTGTCAATTATCTTAATTCCCCTTATATCTTATCGTAAAGAAGTAAGACCAGAATTATTTAGTTATTTTTTTTCAGCAATATTTTTTTTAATTCTTTGGAAAAATAGAGCTAGGTTAATTTCTAAAAAATGGCTTTTAGTATTACCATTGATTGAGTTTTTTTGGGTTAATTTGCATATTTATTTCTTTTTAGGGATTTCTATTTTAGGCGCTTTTTTATTGGAAAAAATTATATTATCAATTAAAGAGAAAAAATGGCAAATAAATGAACTTTTAATAATTTTAACATTTAGCCTATTGGCTATTTTATTCAACCCTTCTGGAGTAAGAGGCGCTTTGTATCCATTGAACATTTATAATAATTATGGTTATAGAGTGCTTGAAGAGCAACCTGTTTGGTTTTTAGAATCTTTATCATCTATTAAGAGTCCGAGTTTTACTTTGTTTAAAATAGTTTTTATTCTTCTGATTTTAAGTTTTATTTTTGCTTTTTTACAAAATAAAGAAAGAATTCCATTGGTTATTGTGTTTTTAACTTTTGGATTTGGCTTTATGGCTTTTTATGCTGTAAGAAATTTTGCTTTATTTGGATTTTTTGCTTTGCCTATTATGGCAAATAATATAAAAATAATAGCAGATGCTAAAAATATTAGTATTGATAATTTAAAAAGTAAAATTAAATTTATTGAATTTACTTTTATAACAATGTTTGTTATTTTTGTTCTTTATTCTTATACATTGCCTCAGATTAATGGTATTTTTGGAATAGGATTAATCAGGGGAATTAATTATTCAGCAAAATTTTTTAAACAGCAAAATATTAAAGGTCCTATTTTTAATAATTATGATATTGGCGGTTATTTAATTTATCATTTATTTCCAAAAAAAAGAGTATTTGTTGACAATCGTCCAGAAGCCTATCCAGCTTCTTTTTTTAAAAAAACTTATATTCCTATGCAAGAAAAAGAAGAAATTTGGAATCAACAAAATAAGAAATATAAATTTAATGCAATATTTTTCTCTCGTTTAGACAATACGCCATGGGGCCAAAAATTTTTAATACAAAGAGTAAAGGACAAAAAGTGGGTCCCAGTTTTTGTTGATAATTTTACTATTATTTTTCTAAAAAATAATAATTTAAATAAAAGTATTATTGATAAGTATAAAATTCCAAAAAAATATTTTAAATTTGATTAACTAAAATAATATAAATTATCAAATAGAGATGATCTCACTCCTTTAGCTGAAAATGGATTAAGTAGCTATATAATATAATCTTAGCATCTTACATAGAGTTTGTTATGCGTGGAAATGAGCTTATTTAAAGCAGGATTTACTTGATCAGCTCGGCATGCCTGCGAATCACGCGCAGACAGGCTTGCCAGCGAATAAATCTGCTTGTGCATTGCGCGCATGCTTGTGTGTTGTGCTTATCTGCTCGCATATCTGCTGTC
>JALTFF010000075.1 GCA_027007465.1 bacterium
CCACTTAGAGCAATTAAATCATTTCTATTTTTAAATTCTGAGAAAACTTTATCAAGCCAACCAGGTAATAGTATATTGTCAGCATCTATGTTAGCTATTAAATCACCTTTTGAAGCAAGATATCCAGTGTGCCTTGCCCAAACAATTCCTTTTCTTGGCTCATCAATAGTTCTTACTTGCTTAAATGAACGCGCAATTTCGCCAGTTCTATCAGTACTAGCATTATTAACAACAATGATTTCAATGTCATAATTTTTTCTATCTTTTTCTCTTAAAATAGATTTTATACATTTAGCTATATTTTTTTCTTCATTATAAGCTGGAATAACAAAACTTAGTTTCATATTATTTTACTTTTAATAATGATAATTTTATTATTTGATATAATACTCCCCATATGCCAATGGTTTTCAGAATCTCTAAGCTCATTTTTAAATCCGCTAAAATGCCATGCCAAATGCCAATTTTTTTATATTTCCAAGGACTAATCACATTTGACCAATTAACAATTTTTATTCTTAAATTATTTTTAATTATTAAACTATTTATATAAGATTCTAATCCAAATCCTTGCAATTTTTTAATTTCACCTAAGTGATTTATTAAAAATTTTTTATAAAAAACCCTTTCTCCTGAAATAAAATCCAATCCAATTTTTCTATACAATAATGGAGCATTACCTCTTAAGCTAATTGATATATCAGCTTTATTAGTGATAACAGGATTGATTAAAGCAATTAAATTATATTTGTTTAATCCTTCTAAATCCGCGTCTAACAATAAAATTATTTCTCCAGAAGCTCTTTTAAGCCCGATTGAAACTGATTTGCTTTTGCCATAATTTTCTGGATTTTTAATTAAAATGATGTTATGAAAACTTTTAATTATTTCTACAGTATTATCAATTGATCCATCATCAATAACAATTATTTCTTGTATTTTTTTGCAATTAGCCACAATGTTTAGTACATTTTTGATTCTTTTTTCCTCATTGTAAGATGGTATAATACAAGAAATTTTCATAAGACTAATTTCAATTAAACTTATTTCTTTTAATCCAAATATAAATTAAAACACAAAATAAGGCTAAGATTAAAATAGAAAAATAATCAAAATACTGGTTGATTTTACTATAAGCTTTTCCAAAATAATATCCAATTATTACAAAAGTTAAAACTTTTGGTAAAGTACCTAAAAAATTAAATAGCATAAATTTTCTAAAAGGCATATGCGACATTCCACCTGCTAATAAAACAGGAGCGCCTATTGAATGACCCCATTTCCCAAGCAATAAAGTTTTCATTGGATGATGTTTAAAATGAGATTGGATTTTTTTTAAAGTCTTAATTTTTATCATCATAAATTTGCCTTTATGAGAAATTTTTTCCCCGCCCAAATATCCAATAAAATAGTAAATCGCATCACCTATAACATCTCCTGCAATGGCTAAAAGATAAATAATTAGAATATCAAGATATCCTAAAGAAGCTAAAAAAGCGCCAACAATAGTTGTAATTGGACCTTCTATTATTGCTAATGGTAAAAAAATTAAGTAGCCATAATGAAGTAATAGAGGTATAATATTAGTTTGTGAAAAAAAATTAAACATTTAATTATTGCTAAACAATTTTTTTCTATAATAATATATTATTGTTAAGATAAAGACAATAATTAAAGTTATTATTGTTATTTCTCTTAAATATTTATGGATTAAATATTTATTTTGTCCAAGAAAATATCCTAAGAAAGTAAGTATAGTCACCCAAATACCAGCCCCTAGTCCAGTGTATAATGTAAATTTAAATGGATTCATTTTTGCTAATCCAGCTGGAAATGAAATATACTGTCTTATAACTGGAATTAATCTACCATTAAAAGTGGAAATGTGTCCATGTTGTTTGAAAAAATTTTCAATATTTTCTAATCTATACCCTTTTAAAAATTTTAAAACAAATTTTCTGCCAAATTTATCAGCTAAGAGATAATTTAACCAAGCTCCTGATATAGAACCTAAAATTCCAATAGAAATTACTAAAACAATGTTCATCTTTCCTAAATAAGCCAAATAACCAGCTGGAATCATAATTACTTCACTTGGAAACGGGAAAAAACTACTTTCCAAAAACATTAAAGCAAAAATTCCAAAGTAACCTAATGCGCCAATGCTATGCACTAAGAATAAAATAACAGCTTTATAAATATTCATTTTATTTGCGTATATATTTTAAACAGGCTTGAAATCCACTCTGGATATTTAAAGCAAGATTTTTTAAAATAGACTTTAAATTATGCGCGTTATAAGACAAAGTCTTTGAAGTTTGGCTTATTTTAATAGGGTGATCAAAGGGAATTGAACCCTTATTATCGGTGCCACAAACCGATGTTCTAC
>JALTFF010000076.1:0-494 GCA_027007465.1 bacterium
GTTATTGAAACCGGAGCAAAGATTAATGTGCCAATGTTTATTGAAGTAGGGGATGTGATTAGGGTGAATACCGAAACAGGAGAGTATGTGGAGAGAGTGAAGGGAGATTAAAAAAATTAACCTACTATTTTCAATAGGTTGGGTCGCCCAGCCCCAAAATTGGGGCTGTGGCGAAATCCTAAGTAAATCAAAAATCAAAAATCAAAATGCAAAATGAAAATGTAAAATGCAAAAAGAATTAATTAATTTTGAATTTTGATATTTCATTTTGATTTTTGCATTTTGCATTTTGAATTATTTTTGAGATTTGAATTTTTTATTATGGAAATTAAGGAGGTAACAAATAAAGAGGAGTGGGAAGGATTTTTAAGGAATTATTATCCAAAAACATTTCTCCAATCATGGAATTGGGGGGAGTTTAATAAGATGCTGGGTAATAAAATTTGGCGGCTGGGCTTTTATGAGCAAGAATTGGTTGGACTGGCTTTGGTAAT
>JALTFF010000076.1:504-2376 GCA_027007465.1 bacterium
CCCATGGACCGACAATAAAATCTCAAATGTCAAATGTCAAAACTCAAAACTACAACGAAAAGTTGCGCGGCAACCTCGTTGCTTTGCGCAACTCAAATGTCAAAACTGAAGAAACTCAAAACCAGGGTTCCAAAACTCAAACTCTTGGAGCTCTATTAGGGGAATTAAAGGAGATTGGGAGGCAAGAAAAAGCCGGTTTTATTAGGATAGCGCCGGTTTGGGAAAGGACAAAAGAAAACGAGAAAATTTTTGAAGATTTTGGATTCAGGGCAGCGCCAATTCATATTCATCCAGAAGTGACTTGGATATTAAATATTTCGCCCTCAGAGGAGGAGATTTTGATGGGAATGCGGAAAACCACTCGTAATTTAATTAGGCGGGCAAAAAAAGAAGGAGTGGAAGTTTTCCAAAAAAATTCTCTTGAAGGAGTTAAAGATTTTAATAAAATTTACCAAGCAACTTTTGACCGCCATCATTTTGCACCTTTTTCTTTTGAGTATTTAAAAAACGAGCTTTTAGCTTTTTTGCCAGATAATCAAATTGCTGTTTTTTTGGCTCAACACCAAGGCAAAATTTTGGCTTCAGCAATGATAATTTTTTGGCAGGGGATTGGGTTTTACCATCAAGGGGCTTCAATTACTTCTAAAATCCCTGCTGCTTATCTTTTACAATGGGAAGCCATTAGAGAGGCAAAGAAAAGAGGCTGTCGATTATATAATTTTTGGGGAATTGTGCCGAGCATTAAAACCCATCAAGATTTAAAAAATCCTAAAATAAAGAAGCACCCTTGGTGGGGATTAAGCCTGTTTAAAACAGGCTTTGGCGGCTTTCGGGAAGAATATCTAAAAACCCAAGATTACATTCTGTCTCAAAAATATTGGCTGAATTTTACTATTGAAAAAGCAAGAAAAATTAAACGAGGCTATTAAAAGCCTATGATTAAAAATCAATACCTAAAGAAGAAATATTTAGCTAAAAAGAGAAAGAAGTTTTATAAAAGGAGAATTTTTTGGTTTAGCGTTTTGCTTGTACTGCTTATCAGCTCTCTTTTTTATTTTTTAGCTTTTTCTCCAGTTTTCCAGATTAGAGAAGTAAAAATCATTGGGGCAGACAAATCACTAACATCTCTGTTAAGCACTTTTATTAAAAGCCTTTTGGCAAGAAAAATATTATTTTTCTCAACAAAAAGTATTGTTTTTTTAAACTCAAATAATCTTGCTGGAGCAGCGTATCAATCATTTCCACAAATTTATAAGATTAGGATAAAAAAAGAATTGCCGGCTAAAATAGTAGTCGAAGTTAAAAAAAGAGAGCCAATAGCTATTTTTTGTTTGCCAAAAAATAACTGTTTTTTTATGGATAAAGAGGGCGTTGCTTTTCAGAGGGCCAAGCAAATTAATATGTTAGTTGTAAAAGACAAATCAAAGAAGTCGGTTCAACTTGGCCAGCAGATTGTGGCAAAAAGCGATATAAAATTAATATCCCAAATTACCCTGCGTTTAGAAGAAATCCATATTAAACCAAAAATAGTTAATATCTTTCCTTTGTATTTATTGGTTGAAGCAAACAAAGGTTGCAAAATTTATTTTTCTAAAACAGCAAGTATAGATTGGCAGGTCCAAGAATTAAGAGCGGTTTTAGCCAAAGAGGTTAAAACTCTAGATGAGCTTGATTATATTGACCTGCGTTTTGATAAAGTATTTTATAAACTAAAATAAAAACAGGCTAATTTGCCTGCTTATTTGTAGATGTAAAGTTTAAATTATATCCATTTTTTCTTTTTAAAGAAGAAAATCATTACGAATACGCCAAACATCATAATGCCCAGAATCCACCAAAAATCTCCCTTAATGCCAACGATAGGGAGATATT
>JALTFF010000077.1 GCA_027007465.1 bacterium
TGAGAATACCAAGTTATTTTGCTTTTAAAAATATTTATTAACTTCATCTAAATTGGTAGTTTATGTCAGAACTGAAAAAAATAGTGAAAGGTTCCATTTTTGTGTTCATATCATTTGCTGTCGCCTCAGTATTTGGGTATTTGTCAAAAATTTTGCTTGCGAGGCAATTGGGGCCATCAGAATTTGGTTTGTACTCCTTAGCATTAACAGTTGTATATCTGTTTACCTCTTTTGCAATAGCTGGAGTTGGAACGTCTATTTCATATTATTTATCTAAAGAAAAAGAAAGAAGCAAGAAAAATGCCTTCTTTTCAGCATTGTTCTTGATATCTTTAGTGTCATTATTGTTATTGTCTTTATTAATAATCATTTTCCCAACTCAAATTGCAACAGTTTTCGGGAATAATAATTTAATTAAAATTACATATTTTATTGCAGGATTCACTTTTTTGTATGGCACTACTCGCGTTGTTTATTCTATACTTCGCGGGGAAGAACAATCAAAAATTTTCTCTGTTTTTTATGTAGTAACACCAATAATTTATTTTGTAGGAGTATACTCTATGCAAATTGTAACTGCCTATAATGCCCTTTTGTATTACATCATAACTTACTTAATTGTAGATGTGTTTGTGTTACCTTACATTTTCAAAAAAGTTAAATTTGTAAGGCCTAATTTTATGCTTGTTAAAAAAGTGTTTTCCTTTTCAGTTGTTCTATTCCTAGTTGAGGTTTTATTTAGTTTGAGAAAATGGATAGATATTTGGATGCTTAGTCTATTTTCTAATGTATTAAGCATAGGCTTTTACAACGTAGCTGCCCTTTCTGCATTTGCATTTAATATAACATTAATGTCAGTAGATTTCCTTTATTTACCTGTGGCAAATAAGTTACTTCATGAAGGAAAATTAAAGCGCTTGAGAGTAGTGTATAATAAAATTTGTTTTATTTTAACATTATTAGTTTCACCTTTTGTTGTTGCTCTTGTTTTGTTTGCTCCACAATTTATTGTGTTAATATTTGGAAACAAATATCTCCCTGCTGTTGTTCCATTTTCAATTTTGATAGTGGCAACGTTTGTTAATGTGATATTGGGTCCAAATTGGACAAACCTTATAATACAACAGGAAAAGAAATGTTTGGTTATATTAGCGATTATTACACTAGCTGTTAATATAGTTTTTAATTACTTAACTATCCCAATGTGGGGTATAACCGGTACAGCAGTTTCAACAGCAATATCAATAATATTGTGGAACCTCATGACTACAATTGTCATATGGGAAAAGCAGAGAATAACACCATTTTCAAGAGAGATGTTTAGTTTAATTATAATTTCCTTAATCTTGGCAATTCCAATTTTAGTAATCCAACATTATATCCTATTGTCAATCTTACCTACCATACTTGTTGGGTTGGTTTATTTGGGGGTATACATTCTTTTAGTGAACAATCTTGTTATACCTGTGAATGAAGCTATTAATTTTGTAGTATCTATGAAAAACTAATACTTTTTGTAAAATTTATATACTTTCAAGAGTATATTGCATTTATTATTTTTTTCATATTATAATCTTTAATTTTTTTAATACTCCTTGTTGAATTAGTTTTGATTTTATTTTTGTAAATTTTATATAATCTAATTACATCTGGTAAATTTTTATTACTTTTTAATATGACACCATTTATTCTATCTTTTATAATCTCTTTAAATTGAGATATATCACTTACAACTACGAATGCACCTATTGACAATGCTTCAAGTAGTGTTAATGGCATATCTATCGCTGTAAAATTTTTTGAGTATAAAAAGATAAGAACATTGGGTAGATAGTACATATCCTCTTTGTTATAATTATGCATTATCTTTATGTTATTTTGTCCTTTTATAGCGTTGTTGATTTCTTCGGTAATCCTTGGTATGAATAGCAATAATCCCACATGATTTAACTTTGTTTTTTTAATGAAATTTATTAATTGCATAACCCCTCTATCATTGTGAGGTTGGCCGACATAACCAAAGTAAAAAATATTTTTGTTAAGATTATATTTTGTAAGAAGTTTTTTTATTTTATTCTTTTTAAATTGTTCTATAAAAGGGTATACAACAATTACTTTATTTTTTTTTATTTTTCGAGTGAGTAAACTTTGTTTTAAGTGATGAGATATAACTATTATTTTGTCTATGAAGTATTTATAGAATATCCTTCTACGGCGCCATTCTTTCTTATTTGGAGAGTGGTATAATATTGACAAAATTTTTACTTTCGGATATAACAATTTTATAAAAAAAGAATAAAATGCTGGCGCCTTGTTAAGTATAATCACATTTGGTCTCATTTTTGAGATATATCTCATTATAATAGGTAAATCTAACAACATCTCTTTTCTCGATTGGAACATTCTTTTACTATTTGTGTTTTCGGAATAAATAATAATATCCTTCTTTCTATTTTTAATTTTATTCTTTGGTAACCATGAATGTGTTAACACTTTTATATTAAATCCATTTTTCTTTAAAGAGAGATATATATTATATCCGTTGACTATACTTCCTTCTATAAAAGGTTCATGCATCCCATAGGATATCATTAAAATTTTTTTCTGCATATTAAACATCCTTTTAGTAGCAAATAAAATCTAAATCTACTTTTTAAGTAACTTACACATATACTCCTTTCTTGTATTTTTAATGATTATTGGTAATCTTTTTCTATTATTTAATGTACAATCTAAATGAAGTGAATTACCCTTTCTATTTTAATCATCCCTTCTTTTATGGATAATCTCTTTTATTATAACACTTAGTATTTTAGAAGTTATTTTTTTCTTAGGTAAATTTCCATTAATTATGATCACTCCTTGTGGGATTATTTTTTTAAATATCTTTGATAAAAGTTTTAATCTTTCTTCGTTTTCTTTTGGTTTTCTTTTCATCGCATTGTCAATACTTACATCGATATAAAAAGATAAAGTTGGTTTTGGTGAAAGGAACCTCAAAATTTTTAAAAATATCTTTGGGGTATTATTTAACCTTATACAAATATCTGCTTCGGTGTCATAGATAAATCTATCACAGATCAATGTGGTTTTTAATATGTATGCTCTCAATGTTTTTATCCATAATTGTGGGATATATTCGAATAGCAGTATTGATAACCAAACCATTCTGATGAGTATACTTTTGTTTAAGATTGTATAATTTGATTTATTAAATTTTTGGTTAGTACTAGGTGTCTTCTTTGATAACCTGAACAATTTTGAGATAATAGGCCTTTTTTTACACCATTTAACGTTAAAGTTAAGCCCAACTACTTTTAATTCCTTGATGATATTTAAGGATAAAGTTGTTTTTCCTGAACCATCAATCCCACTTAGAGTTAATATTATTTTTTTTCTTTTTAAGCGAGATGTTAGTGGGTTTATAAAAAATGTAAAAAATTCATCTAAAACATTGTTTGTATTAAATCTGAGATCATGTAACATCTTGTATATCCTATTTTTGTATAATTCCAAAATTGAGAATTCTATATTAGGATTGGTTGTATATTGTCTAGTTAATTGTTGTTTCATAATTTTTTGAAATGACATAAATGCGGGATACCATCCAAAACGCTTTGTTTGCATTTTTATGTAGTTATAATCTAGCTTTTGTGTTAGTAAATCTTTTAATATCAATAAATCAATTAAAGGTATTTTATTATTTTCAAAAAGTGCATGGGCCATTATAATCATAAACTCATCTTCTTTGGAAGGGTGATAAATCCTTTGGTACTTCACTCGTCTTTTTAAAATTTCTTTAAAGTCCAAATATTCAATTCCATTCCATGAAATCCTTCTGTGTATGTGAAGCGCAACTATCTTTCCATCTATAACTTTCAATAATCTAATCTTAAACTTCTCGTGCTTTTCAGAGAATTGTATTACCCAATTATTGTTTATCAAATATTTAATAACCTCGTTGAATTTTTTATCTTCGACTAGGATATCAAGATCACTTCCAATTCGTTTTACAAGTTTGTACTGCTTAAGAAGTGTGTACGTTATCTTACTCTTTTCAAAATATTCACTTAATCGTTTTAATATAGTATATAATATCTCTGCTCTAATTTGTTCATTTTTTAGGGTTTCTCCCTCTGGGAGAATTTTACTTTTATAGAACCATTTGATAGTATTTTTGTGGTGTCTTAATGTATTATATTCTTTTGTGAACATAATCCTTTTATAGTGTTTGTGGTATTTATTTATTGTGGTAATATGAGGATTTGTTTTATCACTAATCAATTTCCACCATATTTTAGTGGTGGCGATGCAAAAGTTGTAGAATATGAAGCAAATTGTTTAGCTAAAAACGGACACGAAGTATATATTATAACTAATTCAGATATTAAATTTAGGGAAAACATTACATTATACTCTATAAAATCTAAAAATACTCTCATTGAGAAAATTAGAAAATTTTTTGGGCGAACATTTGATTTTGATATTGTTGCATTTATAAGATTAAGACAATTAATAAAGAAAATTTCACCAGACATCTTACATATACACAATGCGTCTTCAATGGGATTGGCACCATATATAATTGCGAAGTGGATGAAAATTCCTGTACTTCATACTGCTCATGACCCATGGATTGGTTGTCCTCTTTACCATAAAAATGAATCTTTGAACATTTGTAAACCCTCCTTTGTTAAATGTGCTTTTTGTTTATTAAGACACAAACAACTTCCCGTTATTAGGATCCAACCCTTTCGGAATTATTTTTTGAAGGATACACTGATGATTGCACCAAGTATATTTATGTATAATAATCTTAATAGTAAAGGATATAATGTCCGTCTTTTGAGGAATGCAGTTTTGCTAGATCCACCAATAAAGATACATTTGCCTAATGAATATGATAAGTTTAAACTTCTTTTTGTTGGACGTTTAACTAAGAGGAAGGGTATTTTAGATATATTACATTTAATTAAACAGTTGGATAATACTTCGTTATTCATTGTTGGAGATGGGCCTTTGAAGAATCAAATAATGGCTTATATTATAAATAATAACCTTTCAGATAGAGTGATTATGTTTAATGACCTATCAAGTGGTGAATTATCCTATTTATATCAATATGTTGATTCACTTATTTTATTTTCATCTTGGGAAAACGCACCACTTACAATATTAGAGGGGTTAGCCGCAGGTAAAGTGATAATTGCTAGTAACTTAAGTAGTATCAGAGAGATAACTAAAAAAAATTTTTCATTTTTGATAAATGACATTACTGAGTTACATAGTATTATATATTATTTGTCCACTCATAAAAAAGAAAAAAATTTGATGAAGCAAAGAGCAAAAAGATATTACCTAACTAATTTTACTTTGAAGCGTCATTGCGAGCAGCTAATATCTATCTATTCGAAGCTTGTTGCTAATAATCCATTTTCCAACAGATAGTATATGTGTTTTCATTGGTGAAGCTGCAGTACACACCATCCAACATTTATTGCATCTTTTTCCGGTGTTTTCAAAGAATATTTTTCCATTTTTTGCTATGTCTCCCCAACTATCTTCAGCTAAATTTCCAAGTTTATGATTAAGTACATTACATGGGAAAACATTTCCTTTAGGATCAATATAAAATGAGTTGATACCTGCATCGCAAGAAATCATCCTTTTGTGTTTTAGTATAAACTGTATTTCTCCTTCTGTAAAATATGCCCTGCCCCAATCTTTTGGAGATTTGCTTTTTAATTGTAACCTTTTTAGTTTTTCAAATTCATTTGCCATCTTTTCAGCTATATTCACCCCAATATTTCCTTTATTCTCACCGAAATATATTTCAGAGCTGTGTACAACTGCTGTTGTAAACTCCACCCCCAGCTTTTTACTCAAGTGATATATATCTAAAAGGTAGGGGTAATTGTCCTTTGACATTGTGAATGCTATCCCTACATCTTTGATGATTTTCTTTACTTCTTTAACTGTGTTTATTGCATTGTCAAATGCGTTTGGCACACCTCTTAAATTATCATGAATCTTTTTTGGTCCATCTATAGATATCCTAATCCCTATCTTATTTTTGTTTGTTCCAGCGTTAATGATTTCTTTTAATCTTTGTTTTATTAGTTCAGTAGCAAAACCATTACTTGAAAATACAATCCTATCTGCTTTTTTGTTGAGTATCTTGATTAGTCCAACGATATTCTTTCTTAAAAATGGTTCCCCACCTGTGATATTTACACTTTTCATATGTGGTATTTTTGTATAGTGTGATATATCAATCATCTCATGGTCCTTTTTTTTCCAAATATCACAGTATTTACACCTTAAATTACAAAGGTAAGTTGAAGCTAATGTAACATTATTTATCATAAACCTTTTTAAAATTTATAGAATTTATATATTTTATGGATTCGCAACTTTTTCAGGTAAGTACAGGGTATGATACACTCCCACCAAAAGGATCTGCAGCTACAGAAGAGGTGGTTTTTAATCTATCAAATGTACTTTCAAAATTCATTAAACTTAATGTAGTAGGTATAGGGAAAAATAATTTTCATAGTAAACGGATTAGATTTTTTAGAGTTTACTTACCAAAATTTTTGTCTAAAAGAACAACACCAAGAACATTAAAACATATATTCAAGCGGTTATTATACTCTTTATTCGTGGTTTATGTGCTTTTTAAAAAAGTAAAAAGAGACGCTATAATTCATTTTCATAATCAGTATAACTGTTTTATATTTTGTTTATTCAAACCAATATTTTTTAAAAGCAGTAAAATTGTTTATACATGTCATAACCCTATTCTCTCTTTGGACAATAAAAATAAACTTTTTGGAATTAGTTTTATAGAAAAATTTTGTTTTAAACATGTAGATTTGACAATCGCCCTCTCTGATAAAGCATATAAAAATATAAGAAGGTATTCAAATAATACAAAACTTATCCCTAATGGAGTTAATTTGAATTTTAATCATCAACCCTTTGAAGTTAAACAGGGTTTAAAAATTCTTTTTATTGGTAGAATCACCCCTATAAAAAATCAGCTCTTATTATTGAAAGCTTTAAGGATACTTCGTAAAAAAAAATCAAATATCCAACTAACTCTTGTTGGTCCTGTTGATGATAAGGATTATTATACTAAAATAATTAAATTTGTCAAAAAGAACAACTTGTCAAATAATTTTTTGTATTTAGGTGAGGTACCCAGAAGAAAAATTGAACAACAGTATAAAAAAAATGATGTTTTTGTAGTTCCTTCCCTATCTGAGGGAAGTTCATTAGTTATCCTTGAAGCGATGGCTAATAATAAGCCTTTATTTGTGTATAAAAGGGAGTATTCTAAAAGTTTTTATAATGGCAAAAATTGTGTTTTGTTTAAAAGTCCAAAAGAACTGTCAGGCAATATACTTAAATGTATGAATTCGAAAGTTTGTTTTAAAAAACTGTTACAAGCTGAGCAAGAATATATAAAAAAGTACTCTTGGGAGAACATTGCGAAAAGATTATTAAATGCTTACTATAGCATTATTTAAAATATTACTTACTTTTTCAACAATTTTTTGCCATACATATTTATTTTTGACTTTTTGGAATCCGGAGAGCGCTATCTTTTTCATGAGCGCTTTGTTTTTGGAAAGCTTTTCAATCCACATTTTGAGCCCCTTTTTGTCTCCTTTTTTTAGTATGATTAATTCTTTACCGTTTTTGAATCTTTTTGAGACATCACCCACGTCGTAGGCAAT
>JALTFF010000078.1 GCA_027007465.1 bacterium
TTATTTTTTAAAATCCCAGCATCAATTATTAAATCAGGTTGTAATTTTTTATTTTTAAAATAATTTAAAATTTTTTTTGCTTCATACATCTCTTTTTCGCCACTAAGATTAACACTAGTTGCTATAATTGGAACCTTTAATTTTTTAATAATTTTCCTGACTAATTTATGATTAGGCACTCTAAGGCCTATTTTTGTTTTTATGCTATTAAATTTTTTTTGTCTTTTTCTTAATACTAATGTTAAAGCCCCTGGCCAATATTTTTTTGCAATCAAGCAAGCTTTTCTATTAAAAATAGCATATTTTTTAGCCATATTTAAACTACTTACTAGACAAGCAAAAGGTTTTTCTTTGCTTCTTTTTTTTATCTCCATTATTTTTTTAATAGTTTTTTTATTATTTAAACTACAGCATAATCCATAGACAGTATCTGTTGGTAAAACAATTATACTACCTTGTTGTAAAAGCTTTACTGACTTATCAATCAAATCTTTATTTTTATCTATTATCAATTGCATAATTATACTCTTGACATTATATCTACAATTTCTTTATCACTATGTAATAGGTTAAAAAGTAAAGATGTCAAAGCAGCTAAAATAAATGTCCATTGAATATTAAAGAACAATAAAAAAATTAACAATAAAATACACATTGCAGTTCTTCCTAAACTAATTGCCATCTCATGAAGAACAGTAAATTCATCTACATAATGGCCTTGATCGGCAGCTAACTCATATGTTAGTGTGTCAAAAGGGGTTTTTAAAAATATCCTAGCTAAAGTATGATAAGAAGAAACAACAAAAATTTGAAATGTAGTAATTATGAAAATTTTAGCTATCCATCCTAATGCATAAAAAGCGCTACCCCAGTGAAGCAGTTTTTCTTTACTAAATTTATCAATATATTCTCCTGCTAATAATTGTAAAATTATTGCTACTCCCATAACCAATGTTGACAAAGCGCCTACTTTGAAATAATTGCCATGTAATAACTGCCAAATAAAAATTGGCCATATTACAACTCCAACAACATTTTCACCTCCATCAGCCATATAAGCTAAAATAATTTTTTTTCTTTTTTCAGAAAAAAATTTTCTCCATGTTTGAAAATAACTCCAACTGAATTTTTCTTTTGTGCGAGGCAATGCTATATAAGGAATACCAGAAAATAAATATAAAAGAACAGTAATGATAAACAAAATTCCATAATCAAAATGGCTGATAATAAGACCAGCTATAATTGGCATAATGACTAGTATTAACTTATTTGTGCCTTTTAACAAACTTAATTCTTTAGCTCTATTTTTTTTATTAGTAAACTTAGCAAGATCAGTGCGATAGGGCGTCCAATAAAGAATACGGAAGAGAACTAATACAACCACTGATAAAGTGATTAAAATTATTGATTTTTCTTTGTTTATAAAAAGAAAATAAAAAATAAGATAAAATAATGCGCCTAAAAAAACACTAAGCCGCAAAGATCGCGCTAATCCTATTTTATTTAAAATGCGTATTCCATAAGCTACTAGTAAGCCATAAGATAAATATCCGATTAAATAATAAAAAATTACATAGTTTATATTGAATTTAAAAATCTCAAATAAAAAAATCGGTAAGAACAATCCAACTAATCCAATAGCAGACATAATTATCATTTTTCCGACATAAAGAGTAATAAAACTATGTGAGATTTTACCATTAAAATAATGTATTTTTTTCATAATTTATCTATTATTTTTTTCACTTCTGTTAAATTTTTTACTTCATAATCTGCATATTTAGTTTTTTTATCATTAAAACGTCCAGAGCTTCTTTTCATAAAAAAAGTAACAGCCTGCGGAAAATTTTTCTTAACCGCATTAATTTGAGAAATTCTATCATCAATAAAAATAAATAATTCTTTTTTATTAAGAACAGTTACTTCTCCATCGGTTGATACCTTAAAGGACACTCCAAATTCACTTAAAGCTTTTGCAGCAGCCAACCTTGCTCCTCCAGTTGCATGGGAATGATAAGTGTCTTCCTTTATTTGTATTTGTAAAATAGCTCCAACTGCTAGTATTTCACCTCTAGCACTTAATATGAGTGAACCATCAATACTTAGAAGTTCTTGACGTATTCGTCGATCTAATGTGCAAAAAACGCACCAAACGGGCCACCAATCGCGTTTTTATCCGGCCACCTGTGACGCTTGACATCCGGCCACCCATG
>JALTFF010000079.1 GCA_027007465.1 bacterium
GTTTAAGAAGCCAAGAAAGAGGATAAATTTGCTTTTTATACTTACCATTAAAAAATAAATCTTTTGCATAACTTTTTGCATGTTGCACTTGTCTACCTGATTGAGGGTAAGGAAAAGAAAAATCTCCTTTAGTTCTAAATAAATGAGCATACCATGTATTATGATTTACTAATACTTTTCCGCCTGATAACCAAAATGAACAAGCTACTTGTATGCCTTGAGACCCCCATGAACCAAAATTTTCATCATCTATATTAAGCTCCCAATATTTCTTTCTACTCATCATAAAAAAACTTCCTTGAATAGACATTGTTTCAGTTAATCCAGTCTCTTTTAAATCTTTTTTATATTTATCTCTTTTAGCATATTCTTTAAAATACTGAAAATGCGGTTCTGTATCAAAACAATAAGAAATACTTTGAGGAGATTCTTTAGCATGCCATACTATTTCTTTTTTCATATTTCCGCCACATTTAGGACATTTATCTGGAGTAGGTCCTTGATACATCCTATATCCACATTTTTCACAAACCCAATCAAAAACATGGAGATTACGCATTATTGGAAGCATTACTACATTATCGCCAGTTTTTTTAAATGCTTCTAGCATTTTAATATCAAATCCTTCATCAAAAGCACAATGTGCATCTACTTTAGCAATATAATGAGCATTAGATAAACGACAAAGCTGATTGCCCATTCCTCTCTGCCCTAAACTTACTGGACTATAAAAAATTGTAACATCAGGATTATCTTCAATATGAGGTTTAGCCCAATTGCCATCAAGCCCCACTATAATTTCTGTGTTGCCCCTTTTATTTTTAAGAATATCTTTAACAGTTAAAGATAAAAATTCTTCATTCCTTGCAGGAATTAAAATACTCAAATCATATTTTTTCTTCATATTTTTTTATTACGAATATATTTTATATAAGGTATTTTTAAATAATTTTCTTGAATTATATTTATATTTATACCAAATTGCCATATAACATACGGTAAAGAAAGTTGATCTATTGAATGAAACCTACTAATATGATACCACCATTCTTTCATCATTCTTTGCACTTTTTCATTATTCTTATAAATCATTATTGTAGAAGCAAATAAACGATTATCAATATAATTCTTATCTTCTTTAATAATGGCTAATTGTTCATCTATTAATTCATTGTCATAACGAGGAGTAATATAAGGACACTTCATGGCTAATCTTTTTTTAAGATAATCTGCTTCTTCTTGAATGGAATTTCTATGAGGATGTTTAAATACTGCCATATCTACATTATTACATTTTTTCAACAACCATTCAACTGCATCTTCTCTATTAAAAATACAAGAAGCATCTATCCAAATATAATAATCATAATTTGGTATCATTTGCCATGAAAAAGTTTTAACAATTCTCGCTTGCAATCTCGGTGTCATTGAACAATATCTTGGAGGAAAATTTTCATCTGTAAAACGATAAAAACTATAATTTATTGTTTGTTTTAATGGTTTTATTATTTTATCAAAATTTCCTAAATTTGCTGTAATTACCGCTATTTTTTTATTCATAAAAATTATCTATTATCCAATGTTCTATTTTTAATATTTTATTTTTTAATTTTTTATTTATTTTTAATTTATTTTTCCCTTTAGAAACATTTCGTTTAGCAATATTATTAATTATATTTATATCAAATTTTTCTCCAGCTAATGTTAATGCTTTAATTAAATCTTCTTTTAAATTTTCCTGTTTGCCAATAAAATTAATTTCTTTGCCATTTTTACCAATATAATATTGATATAATTTAGTTACAAATCCTTTTGGAAAAGCTATTAATATATTGCTAATAAATTGTTCAAAATTATCATCCCAACATTTACTAAATAAAGAATTTAAATTTGTATTTTTTATTTTATGTTTTTTTTTATATTTTTTATAACACCAAAAAGATTTATACCATTCAACAGGATGTCTAATAAATGTATATGAAAAAAATCCTTTTTTATCTTCTTCGTCTACGTCTCTAGGTAAAATATGTTTTTCAAAAAAACTAGAACTTTCTATTAAATTAAATAAAGAACTTTGTTTTTTACCTACATACATTGCATTTCTATCTATTTTTCTTATAACATATTCTACCCATACTCCTCCAGTTTTAGGAATATGATAAAATATACTTTTATTTGTTCGTAATGCCATA
>JALTFF010000080.1:0-1541 GCA_027007465.1 bacterium
AAACAAATTATTTATAATTTTGAAAATTATTATTTTTTTTACTTTTTTAAGAGATATATCTAATATCTCTAATTTTAGTCTTGCAAAAAATAAAATTTTTAATAAAGGAGAATTTTTAATAAAATTTAAAAACAATCCTAAGATTATAAAAGCTAAAATATCTAAAATAGAAGATTTAGATAAAGTATTAGCATATTATAATAAGAATAAATCAGAGATAGATTATATTGAACCAAACTATTTGTATAAAATAACTTCTCTTTATCCTAATGATCCATATTATCCTAAACAATGGTATTTAAAACAAATTAAAGCTTTTCAAGCTTGGGAAACAGTTCATAGCAGTAAAAATATAAAAGTAGCTGTAATTGACACAGGAGTTGATATTTATAACCCTGATTTGAGAAATAATATCTGGACAAATCCTAAAGAAAAATTAGATGGTATTGACAATGACCACAATGGATATATTGATGATATTCATGGATGGGATTTTATAGACAATAAGCCAGATCCGCGTCCTAAATTTGATGAAAAATATAATCAAATAGCTATAAAACATGGAACAATTGTGAGTGGTATTATTGGAGCTGAAGGAAATAATAAAAAAGGGGTTACTGGATTATCTTGGAATATCAAAATAATGCCGTTAAGAGCTTTAAATAGCATGGGAGAAGGTAATAGTTTTGACGTTGCTAATGCTGTAAATTATGCTATTAGTGAAAAAGCTGATATTATAAATATGAGTTTCGTGGGTATTAATTATTCAGAAGCATTAAAAGAAGCTATTGATAGAGCTTATAATGCTGGCATTATAATAGTTGCTGCTGCTGGAAATGACACAACTGATAAATTAGGCTATAATTTAGATTTAGTAAGAATGTACCCTGTTTGCTATGACATTGGCTCAGGTAAAAATATGATTGTTGGTGTTACATCAACTGACACGCTTGATCAAAGAGCATATTTTGCTAATTTTGGAAGTAATTGTGTTGATATTTCAGCGCCTGGAGTAGGATTTTATTCTACATCTGTTTTTAATCCATTATATAAATATTTAGATCCAAAGACAAAAACATATAAAAGCTTTAATAAATATTATGATGGCTATTGGTCTGGAACATCTGTATCAACTCCTGTTATTTCAGGCGCTTTTGCATTGGCAAAATCATTAGCTCCTAACTTAAGCAACAAAGATTTAATAAATTTAGTTTTAAATAACACTGACAATATTGATGGATCAAATCCAAAATATATAGGGAAGTTAGGAATGGGTAGAATAAATTTAGAAAAAGTAGTTTTAGCAGCTAAAAAACAAAGTCAAGAATTACAATTTAATTTTATCACAGCTCCAATGTCTGGAAGTGGAGAAATAAGTTTTTTTGACAAAAACTATAGGAAATTAAAAAAAATAGATGCTTATCATAATTTTAAAGGCGGAGTAAATTTATCTATTTCAAAAAATGAAAACAACTGGATAATATTTACTGCTCCTCGCAAAGGTGGAGGTCCTCAAGTAAGAATATTTAATGACAAAGGAA
>JALTFF010000080.1:1641-2186 GCA_027007465.1 bacterium
AAGTTTTAGGTCAATTTATGGCTTATAATAAGAATTTTAGAGGTGGTATAAGCATAGCTACTGGTGATATCAATAATGATGGAAAAGCTGAAATCATCACTGGCGCTGGTCCTGGTGGAGGTCCTCAAGTAAGAATATTTAATGACAAAGGAAAAGTTTTAGGTCAATTTATGGCTTATAATAAGAATTTTAGAGGTGGTATAAGCATAGCTACTGGTGATATCAATAATGATGGAAAAGCTGAAATCATCACTGGCGCTGGTCCTGGTGGAGGTCCTCATATTAGAATATTTAGTAGCAAAGGAAAGATAATCAATGCTTTCTTTGCTTATAAACAAGATTTTATTAAAGGTGTTAATGTAATAGCATGCTATTAAGAAAATATATTTTATCACTTAATGCGAGAAGCTTCTTTATTTATTAGGCACATTAAAGATCTGCATTCCAATATTATAAAGAATCCTCAGCTATTGACATATCATCAAAAAAGATCAACTACATCATAGTTAAATTGCTTTGTTCCGACTTTGTTATATTTAGGAAAA
>JALTFF010000081.1 GCA_027007465.1 bacterium
CTTCCCCTCTACCAACAACAATAAATCCTACTATTTTCATTTTTTCTTAATTATTATTTATTTACAATTTTTTGGTTGTCTGATAGTTCCATAATTACCAATTCCTTTACCAGAACCATCTAATCTTCTATTTTTATTATTTTTTATTCTATTTTTTCTTCTATTTACTTTGTTCCAAAAAATCTTTCCAGCCACTCTTTCTCCAATCTTTTTTGAACCATACTTTTTAGCAGCTTTAGTAGCTATTTTTTTAAATCCGCCAGTTTTATAAGAATGCCCAAGCTTTTTAACCATCGTTTTTCCTCTTTTAGTTTTAGGAATTACTTTTTTAATCACCTTTTTTTTCATATTTTTTTAATTTTATTTAAATAATTATCATTTGGTTGTTTAGGCAACCTTTTTAAACGAATTGCTCTTTTTATTTCTCTATCCAAATAAGCACCTATTTGTCTAGTAATTTTATAATTCTCTACTTCTTCTTTTTTGGCTAATAAACCGCTATTTTTTATTAACCTTAATTTTCGCTTTAATTCTGGCTTAACATCTTTATCAACTAAACCTCTTTCTACAACTTCTTTTATCGCCATATAATCTTCTTTTTCTTTCATTATATTTTTCTTAAGATTACTCGGAACAGAATCAGATATTCTTTTTAATTCATTATGTATTTGTTTTTCATTCATATATTATTTGTTTCCATTAAATTTTTAATTATTTTAATTCTATCTGCTTTTACTGGCGTAATAATGTCTTCATTACTAATCCCATGCGGAACTTTTTTAATATTCTTTATCTCTGCTTTAATGGCTTTATTTATAATAACTTTATTAAAATTTTTTATTTTATCATTTACTATCTCAAGTTTTTTTTCTACATCTTTAATAAATTTCATTACCCTTCTTAATTTATCCACTTTTTCCATTATTGTTTTATCATCAGAAGAAATCAAGTCTTCTTTTATCATATCTTCAAACCTTAACTTATCTTCTATTTCTATATATCTTTGCAACTCTTTTTGAAGTTGTCTTTTTTCCGCCATTAATTTTTGCTTCTTTATTTTTGCTTCAGCTATTACTTTTTTATATAATTTACCATCTGACTTACCAATATAAACAATATCTTTTCTCGCCCAATTACCTTGTCCTCTAATTAATTCCCAAGCTTCAATTTTTTGAGCAGCAAATATCTTCCCGTCTCCTCTTTTAAAGAAATAAACTTCTTTGCCAATACCACTATCATTTTGATATTTTTGTTTTTCTGTAATTATCGTATCAATAACCATATTGTTTCATTTGTTTCCAAATTGCTTTGGCTCTACCAATTTGGATAATAGAGCCAAAAACAAATGTTAACAATTATTATATTTATAATTTTAACATATTAAAAACGCTTATACCTATGCAGTAGTAGCTGTCATATTAGCATTTAACAAAACAGCTGCTGGTTCTCTTAACACTGCTACACCATAAATAGTGTCAACGACAGTCAATAAACCTAAATTTTCAAGTTTATATTGTGCCTGAACTCTTGCGAAATTACCGCCATCGTTTTGAATAGCAACTCCGAAAGCTGATTTATGGAGTAAGAGGTTTCTATAAGTCTGTAAACCAGAGACTACCCTTGAAGAAGTGTATAAATCAACTGAATACAAAGTTCCTTTATAATTCTTAGCACTAACTTCACCAAAAGCACCAGTTCTAATAATAGAAGGCTTACCGTTCATTGAATTATCGTAATACTTAGCAATTCCAGCAATCTGATTCCAATAAACTGTTGGATGCACAAAGAAGGCAGTTTCATCTATTTCGTAATTATCGCTATCTAATTTATTAATAGATTCCCTAATTTCAAGGTCTGATAAAACTGTAGCTGTATCTCCGACTACATTAGTGCTAACTGAAGACCAAAGAGCAAATAAACTATCTTCTATTGCTCTTGTCAATAACTTCCTTGCTTCTGTGGCGTATTTCTCGTTCAATTTATACTTAGTAGCTAACTGACGAATATCTTTATCTCCAATAATCCATGCAATATATTTATGAGTATTAACAGATAAAGTTGTGTCAATACTAGCTACAGATTCATCAACAACGGCATCACCCTGAGTAGACTGTGTTTGAACAGTAAACTCATTAGTATAAATATCAGGAACATGACAAGTATCTCCACCATCATCTATATAATCACTTAAATCAGTTACGAAATTTAAGATTGTCAAATCTTCAAACTTTGGTTCGTTTACTATTGGCGTCCATACCTCTGGAATAACACTTGCTAAATCAGTGGCAGTATAAGCGTCTGTAGGGCTTGAAAACATATACTAAAAACTACTATTCAAAAAAATAAAGCTTTATTTATGGACAAACTTCTTTTTCATTTCTTCAAAAGCTTTTTGCTTTTCATCTATTGAAGATTCTCTATTAGTTACTACTTCCTTATAAGTTTTTCCATTTTGCAACTTTATTGGATTTGAATTAGTAGGGCGAGGAGTTGCTTGTTCTACTTTTTGTTTAGCTCTAATAGCTTCTATCCCAGCCATATACTTTTCATTTGAAACTAATGCTTCAACTGATAATCCCATTGACGAAGCCTCTTCATTCAACTCTTTAATCTCTAATGGAGTAAATCCCTTAGACTGTAAGTCTAAAACAGTAGTAATACTAATGTCGCCATTTCTGCCAGAAACTTGCTTTGTAGAGCTTTGCGAAGGCGTATCTCCAAGTTTCTCCTCTTTAATTTTTTTAAGCTTTCCTTCGGCTTTTTTAGCTCTTTCAAATAATCGTTTATTACTATTCTTCAGAGCAGAAAATTTAGCTTTTAATTCCTCATCTTCAATTTCTTCTTCTTCATTATCATCATATTCCTCTTCATCAAAAACTTCATCGTTCTCTAATTCTAAATTTTCTTCAATGTTTTTTTCTTGGTCATTGCCCAAAGTTTCGCCATTTTGAGAGTTAGCGTTCTCATTATTATTATCTAACATAGTTTTAAGCTCTTATGTAGAGCAATAATATGGCTATAAAAGAGTAGCCATTATACTCTTTATTATTCAAAATCGTCATTTGGACGATTAATAACACTATTTAATTTTATTTTATCAATTAAATGCTCTTTAATTACTTTATAAACTAAATTTCTCGTTTCAACAGTATAATTTCCATTACGAACATCGCATATCCAATCTCCTACTTTATCAAGATAACTTAAAAACACAGTATTACCTTTAAAACTCTTTAATACTTTTTGTTCTTCTTTTGTCAATTTTAATGTTGAATTTTCTTTCATACTTTTACTTCACCACTTCCTTGCATTTGTGCTACTTGCTGCTGAAGTGGTTGTTTCGCTGTTTTTATTGGAATTGATAGCTGATTATTATTTTGAACAATAGGTTGTAAATCCACTCCATATAATCCTTGCATTTCAAGCATCTTATAAAAAATATTTCTTATGACTGAATTATTAAGTATTTCTGGCGATTGACTAACTGTTTGTAAAATTGATTGATAAGCTAAAAATCGCTGTTGAACATTTACGCTTTCGCCAGTAATAACAATATCAAATAAATCTATATCTTTATAATAATCATCAGGAACTTCTATTGGTAACACTCCTTTTTCATCTATTTTTGCTTCAATTTCACTCCTCATTTCTTCTATATTTGATAAAGTAGGAATTATACCTCTATCTCTATATCTTTTTAAATTATCATATAATATCTCATCAACAACGCTATTAAATAATTGTCTATATTCTCCATCTCCTTTGCTTACAGGAACAATATGTGATTTTCTTCTTGCTTTCTTAAATTCTGGTATTTTGTCTTCATATAATAACTTTTTAATAAACAATCCGAAATTTTCTGTCTTACCAGCAAAAAAACTTGCTGTCATTTGCGCTTGAAGTTGCCCAAGCCCTAATGGCGTTTGACTAGGTAAGTTATCTCCCCTAGCAATATCAGTATCAAATGTTTTTTGCGTTTTATTTCTCATCCAATCCTCTTTATCAATCTGAAAACTTGTTGTATCAACATTATCAAACCTTAATGGAACAAGACTGCCAGTTGTTTTAATTACTTGTGCTATATTCATTCCATTCAACAAATTATTCCCTATACTATCATCATCACTAGTAGTTAAATGGAGTGATTTTATATACATTACCAACTTCTCTAAATGCTTTATTTCATTTAATCTCATTTGATTAGTAAACAAATATTCTGGATAACCATAACCGAGTAACCTTCCATCTTTTCTTTCCCAAACTAATTCTCTATATGGAATATTATCTACTTTATCCTCATGAAGAACTAAACTACCAACATTTTCATTCTTCGCCTTGAGATATTGTTGTTCTGATGTTTCTACAACTTTTCCATTCTTTGTCTTATTAGCTAAAACATCTCCCATTATTTTTCTTTCATATCCATCAGCTATTTTTTCATAACATTCATATAATAAATAACTATTATCCACTCTATCTCTATTAAACAATTCTTGAATATTCTCTTTTTTATTCCATTTCATCGCCATTATTTCCCCTTTACTCATTCTTAATACTTCATAAACAAAATCTGAACTATATAAATTTTTAGCCCCTACATTAAACCTTAAATTAGAAATTGGAACTTTAAAATAATTTCCATTAACTTTTTTAATAACTACATGCCCTCGTGGATATTCGTCTTTAATTTCATTCAATAATAATGCAAAATCACTATTTTTTGCCCAATACTTAAAATCTCGTTGCATTATTAATGTTTGATAAAAATTTGTTCCATTAGATACAAACAAAATATCTTTCAAATCTAAATCAATGAACTTACTAGCAACATCACAAGTTGACTTTACAATATTGAAGAAATCTTTTCTTATACCATTGCTATCTTTATCGCTTCCCAACATTTTTCCATCATAATATGCTATTGCTTTTTTAATAGTTTTAGCAGTATCAAAATCATAACCACCTGGCATTTTCACTACAGAATAATATTTTGCTAAATTATTTTTAAACATTTATTCGTATTAAATTGATATTTTCCACCATTATTTCACTACTATTTACTCAAAATCATAATTATTACTAACTTTTCCGTATCTTTTTATTTGAAATGGCGTATCTAATAAATTTGTAGGCTGAAATCTATTTAATGGCATATATGTTGTTATAGCATACCTAAGAGCATCTAGCAAATCATCAAACTCTTTTATTGGTTTTTCGCTTTCTCCTTCTTCTGGATAAGCATACATTGATAGTTCATCTAAAATATATTTACAATTTTCATTTATAAGTAATCTCCCTTGTTTAAATAATTCTCTTATTTTATCTATTCCTAATGTAATACTTCCTTTCCCTTTATTAACTTCTCTTGGAAATAACCCACTCCTTTTCATTTCTTCTAACCTATCTGGTTCAGCAGGATCTGGATACCAAAACCTTATTTTATATTTTTCTTTAAAATATTTTAATTTTTCTATAATTTCCGCCGTTGTTTTGCCTCTTTTATAATATTCATCAATAACATAAAAATAATTATCGTTATCAATCCCAATTACTACAACAGCAGTAGGATGATTAAACCCCCAATCAATGCCAGCAATAACTTCTTTAAACCGCTTCTTTTCTATAATATCTGCTGATATTTTATGCACTGATGGCATAAATTCATCATAAACAAGTCCTTCTTTCCTCTCCATTAAACCACAATATCTTCTTTTAAAAGTTCTTTTATCCATCGTTGCTTTTGCCCTCTCATATTCTGCTTTAGGAAAAAATGGATTATCAATACTTCTGAATTGAACCACTTTATATTCTGGTATCCCTTCTTTCCATTTCTCATAAAAGTCTTTTTTTAGCCAATTCTCGGCGTATGGAGTAGTAGTAATAAATAATTTTCCTTCCAATATGCTTAATCTTCCTTGAACATTAATCCATACATCTAATTTCATTTGCCCTGCTTCATCTGCCCATACCCAACGCAATGTCATCCCTTCAATAACATTAGGATTGTCTGTAGAGCGAACATATATTTTCCCTCTATCAGGAACATCTATAACTCCTTCTTGTTTCTTATAAAACTTCTTTAAATCTGGATTTATTTCAAAAAATTTTGGTAAAGTAGATTGAGTAAGTATTTTGTATGTCGGCGATATTATTAGCCCATCATCATTAAATTTATCCCATTGCATTCTGCTCCATATAGCACCTGCTATTGTTTTACCACTTTGTATTCCAGCGATGAGAGCGATAAAGCGTTCTTTTGCAAAAATAGCTTTATCTTGAAATTTATGCAGCTTAATAGTTCTTTCATCTGTTTTCATGATGTTTCCTGCTAATAGTTTTTAAAAAAAGAAGGGGGAAAAATAGGTTCTTTTTTTAAATTTTTATAACTTTTAATAGTTATTTTATTTTTATAACTTTTAATAGTTATTTTATGCCTATTAGTTTTTTAACCATTTACTTCCCCCCTTTCTATAAAGAACAATTAATTTTTATATTAATTGGAAATTATAGATAAATTATTATTAATTTCTTTCGTAATTCCATTTAAAATAGCTATTAAGAATGGAGCATAAACCCAATTTAGTTTCATCAAATATATAATTAAAATTCCTATTGCCCCATTAATGGTGTTCCAATAAAATCTTTTTGCCTGTTTTGAAAATAAAACTTGTTTTAATTTTTCCATATTTTTTTATGTTTCCCGCCATTTATTTATTCATTTATTTGTTCATTATTATTTCTGTTTGACTTCCCTACCATTGCTTCTGACAATTTTCAATTTATAAAGATTAATATTTCCTTCAATTTCTTGCCTATCTTTATATCCTAAATTATTTTTAGCAGAGAATATCCAAACCGTCGGATTTATCTTGCCTTTCATCGCTAATTGCTCTTGTAAAGCTACAATTTTATCCTTTGCTTTTTTAATTGCGTCAGAGTATTTTTCCTTTTTTTCATAATCACAAAGCGTCTCACGGCTCGTATCAAGCCATACCGCCATTCCCGAAACAGTCGGTATTTCTTCATCTTTTTTGCAATGATTAAAGTAAGATACAATTTTTCTTTGTAAAATTCCAAGTGTTTTAAATTTTAATGGTCTCCCCGCTCGGCGTGCCATATAAAAACAAATTAAAAATTATTTTATTTATTTATATTTATATTATACTACTATTTTATTTTTTGTCAAGTA
The DNA here is from genome assembly GCA_027007465.1 of bacterium. Taxonomy (GTDB): domain Bacteria; phylum Patescibacteriota; class Patescibacteriia; order Patescibacteriales; family JALTFF01; genus JALTFF01. The sequence goes on from JALTFF010000081.1 coordinate 7,190, forward strand.
TTTTTTATTTATATTTATATTATACTACTATTTTATTTTTTGTCAAGTGCTTTTTGTAAATCGCCATTAATATTAATATATTTTTTTTAATAGCATTAATTTTAACATTTTTTATCACTTTCTTAATTTATAAGCTACTAATACCACCTTAATAGCTCAAATTTAATAAAAAAAGTCCATTGTAACGATAACTTTTAAGGGGTATAAGTAAAAGTTGATATATTAACCACTTTAATAAGCTATGTTATTTTTTGCCTTGTTAAATGAGGTTTTTTAACAAAAAATAAAAAATGGCGGAAGGTGGTTAAGAAAGGCTGGGCAAAAAAATGGCGGAAGGTGGTTAAGAAAGGCTGGGCAAAAAAATGGTTAATTTATTTTGATGGATTTTTTGATGGTTGTAAAAAATTGCTATTTAAAATTTACCAGCTAAAGAAGTCTAAGATTTACCAGCTGAAAAAATTTAAGATTTACTAGCCAAAGAAAAATCAAGATTTACTAGCCAAAGAAAAATCAAGATTTACTAGCCAAAGAAAAATCAAGATTTACTAGCCAAAGAAAAATCAAGATTTACTAGCCAAAGAAAAATCAAGATTTACTAGCCAAAGAAAAATCAAGATTTAATAGCTAATTTAGTTCGCTGTTATAACTCCTGATAGCCATTCAAGAACGATGGTTTTAAAAATTAAAAAAGGGGATGCAATTTTTCATGATGCAATTTTGAAAAAATTGCCTTTTTCAAAGAAAAAGCTATTTATATATTATCTTTATAATATCATCTTTATATATTGCGAGTGCACCACAGATACTATCCGAGTGCACCACAGATACTTTGCGAGTGCACCACAGATACTTTGCGAGTGCACCACAGATACTTTGAACTGAACATTTTTCTTATTATTTGTCAAATTTTAGGCGAACATTTTTCTTGTTGTTTGTCAAATTTTTAACTGAACATTTTTCTTGTTGTTTGTCAAATTTTTAACTGAACATTTTTTTTATTATTTGTCAAATTTCTATAGTTAAAATTTTAAGCATTTTAACCTCTTTTTACTTCCTTTAAAATTATTATTTTTGGTTGTGGAAAACTAAGTGCTTGACAAAAAAAATAATGATGATACAATATAAATAGTTAAAAAAATAAGAATTAAATATTATGTTATTAATAAGCGATATTAATCAATACAACAAAATAAGGGCGCAAGTAGAAGATGAAATGTTCCGTGAGGGCATTTATGGTTTTTTATTGATTAGCCATGCTTACATCTTTTCCTTGTGTTCTTTTTTTGTTGTTACCTTTTTATGAAAAGTAATAACAATAATAGATGGATACTATTAAATAATAAATTAATTGATGATGCTGTCAAATTAAATTTAAATGTATATTCTATAGTAATTTATGCTTTGTCTTGCCGATTTGTTAATAAAAAACAAGAATGGACTGTTCCTTTAAGATTTATTTATAAAAGATTAAAAATTGGTAGATCAACCGCCATTAAAGCTATTAAAACATTAATAAATAATGGAATGATTGAAAAAAAAAGAAAAGCTGGAATAAATGGACAAAATATTTATATGTTAAAAGATAATTGGCTTGGCTTTGATAGAATACGACAGACAAAAAATATTAAAAATTTCTTTTGGATAGATAATTTTATAATGGAAAGAAGACGATTTATAGAACAATTAGGAGTAATTCCTATAGCAGTTTATATAGCTTTACATAGATATTATAATTCTAAAACTAAAGAAGCATATCCAGCATTAAAAAAAAGAAATGGAGAAGGAATTTGTAAACAATTAAATATTGGCAAAAGAACTGCCATTAAAGCTATTAAAAAACTGGAAAATTTTGGTTTAATTAGTATTAGAAAAAATAAAAAATTAGGAACAAATAATATTTATAGTTTTAATGAAATAGAAAAAAATTCAACATTAAATAATGAAGATAAAAAAGATGAAGATAAAAATGAAGAAACATTTGACAATGGAGATAAAGGTTTTTATTTTTCAAGTAATAAGGGAAATTTTTATAAAGATAAAAAAGTTTATGATTTGCATGGCGAGTAATAAAGAATATTAATATATGATAGTTTTCCACAACTAAATTACTTGACAAAAAAAATAATGATGATATAATATAAATAGTTAATAATAAAAAAAAATAGCTGGGGGACAATAAAATAGTATTTTACGGATAAAATAATTAATTGTAAGTGAAGTTCCGCATTCAAGTTTATATTTTTTATTAAATATAAACATATAAGCCCCCAGCTATTGAATGCGGATTTTTATTTATAATAACTTTAGAAAGGGGGCGATAAAAATGTTAAAAAATTTTATAAATTTAGTTTTATGGATAGCTATTATTTCTATCGGAATTGTTGGTGCTACCGCCATTATAGACAAACCTATATGGTATAAAATGGATTTAATATGGGATACTGTAGTTAATGCATTTTTAATAGTATTTGCAACTGTTGTAATGTGTAATAATAAAAATTAATAATATTTAAAATTATTAATAGATGAATATTAAAATTAGATGTAGATGTCAAAAATAAGTTAAAAATTATTTTATTTATATGGTAAAAAATACTAATGTTATTAATAAATGTAAATATTATGAAAGTTGTTCAGCTCCAATTTGTCCAGCAGAAGGAATAGAAAAAATGAAAAAAGCAATTTGGTATCCAGATGAAGCAATTTGTAAAAAAAGAGATGAAAATGGAAAAATTCCTATTTTTGTTAAACAGCAAAAAAAAATTGCAAAAATTGTTAAAAAAAATGGAAAATTAAATGTAGGATATTTTACCTTTGATATGTTAAATGCAAATCGTAAAATTACAAAAGCTATTAAAGGAATTAATGGAGATAAAGATGAAAAAAATATTAAAATGCAAATAGAAAAATGGTTTAAGAAGCATCCGCCATTAAAAGAATTAAGCATTAAGAAAAAACAAGAATTTTTAAGAAGAATAAAAAAACATCATAAAAATAAAAAAAGCTGATGCTACATTAATGGCTTAAATTTGATAAAAAAAGTCCATTGTAACAGTAATTTTTAAGAAGTATAAGTAAAAGTTAATACATTATACTACTTTAAAAAGATGAATATAAAATGAACATTAAAAATGAATATAAGATGAAAATTTAAAATGAAAAAGCATAAATTTAATTAGATGAAAATTTAGATGAAAATTTTATTTTTTATTATTAACTAACTTTAAATTTATGCGAAAGAAAATACTTATTAAAGGTGGCGAAAGGTTTGGAAAATTGACTATTATTAAAGAAATTGAACCTTATATTTCTCCTAGTGGAAAAACGAGAAAAAGGAGAGTTTTATGTCAATGTGATTGTGGGAACAAAACAAAAGTTATTTATGACAATTTAAAATACGGAAGAACAAAATCTTGCGGTCATTTAATAAAGAAACATAAACATGGGATGACTAAAACTGCTTTTTATAAAGTTTGGCAAAATATTAGGCAAAGATGTAATGATAAAAATACTATATATTATAAAAATTATGGAGAGCGTGGAATTAAAAATGAATGGAAAAGTTTTGAAGAATTTAAAAAAGATATGTATAAAAGTTATGTAAAACATTATAAAAAATATGGAAATAATACAACTATAGATAGAATAAATAATAATGGAAATTATTGTAAAGAAAATTGTCGTTGGGCTACTTGGGAAGAACAAAATAACAATAGGAGAATTAATATTCCAATTACTTACCAAAATACAACATTAAATTTACAACAATGGGCGAGAAAAATGAATATGAGTTTTTATAAAACTAAAATGTTTTTTAAAGAAAAGGCTTTAATTTTTTAACTAATGCTACGCTAATGGCTCAAATTTAATAAAAAAAGTCCATTGTAACGATAACTTTCAAGGGGTATGGGTAAAAGTTGATACATTATACTACTTTGAAAAAAATGAATATAAAATAAACATTAAAAATGAATATAAGATGAAAATTTAAAATAAGATGAAAATTTAAATATATTAAAACTCCTTCAAATTAACGAAGGAGTTTTTTAGTAGCAAATATTTAACAATTTATTGAAGCTGCAATAACGGCTAAAATAAAAAGCCATAAAAGATAATGAAGAAGTTTTTCTAAAAATGTAAGCTTCTTCCAACGAGCTTCTGCTGCTACATGTTTTAAATAATCGTCAATATCCATCATCATATTTTTTTATTTAATTAATAATTAATTATTTGGTGGCGAATATATTTTCTTCTCTTAGCAACTATTTTTTTTATTGAATCTTTAGCTTTTTCTTGTGGTTCAGCTTTCAAAAGAGGTAATTTATACTTTAACAAATTATAAATATCTTTTCCACTTCTTTTAATATATTCATTATACTCATCTTTTGTCATCTCCCGTCTTAATCCTTTATAAATTGTATATGTAGCATGGCGATATGGTAGTCCTATTACAATCTGATTTTTATTTAAAAAATCAATAACAGGGTCTTTTATCGCCTTTGATGGAGATATTCCCCAGATTAAATCAAATTTCATTGGTCGTCCAAAGGCATCTCTCTTAATCGGCAAATCTGGATTAAGTAGTAATTTTTTCTGTATTTTATCTTGAATACTATTAGTGGTATAAATATAATTCTCTCCATTAATATATTTATAAATATCTTTAGTTTGTGTATATAATGCAGGAATTGGCACTAACCCACTTATTAAATATTTAAAATATTTATCAGCTGGATAATTTCCATTTAATACGCCAAAAACATTTGAAATGCCACTTAAAAAAGAAGTATCCATTTCTGTTTGCATCCATCCAATGATACCTTTAGAAATTAAATCTGACAGTGTTTTTGTAGGACTTTTATCATAAACTGTTTTGTCATGTATATTCCCAGCTATTGATAAAATACCTGCAATGGGTCCCCAATTAATATAAGGATACCATTTATTGCCTATTTTGATTGAATTAGCTCTCCATCCTGATTTTTCCAATTGTTGTTTTTTAGTATAAGAAGTAGGTCCTGTTCCTGATATTTTTTCTTTCATCGCTAATGAAACAGCTCCACTTGTTACTGCCGTTCCTAAAAACATTCTTCCTATTTGTTGATCTCGCAAACGAGATATAATTAGCTTTTTGTCTGTTACAGATAAACCATAGTCTTTAATAATTTGTTCAGCTTGTCTTTCTAAAACAGAGTTTCTTAATCTTAATTGTGAAAATATAGGAATGTAATCAAATTGCCTATCAATTACATTAGCAACTGTATCTACAAAAGGAATAATTATTTTACTTTCTTCCCAATTTTTTCGTAATATTTTAACAGAAGAAGTTATTGCTCTAATAATTTTACCTGTTGGCTTACCGTGATAAACACTTTTTTCGCCATAACTATCTATTATTGCTTTAGATAATGCTTTATCTAAATTTGTTTTTTGAGCTTTTAATGATGCTTTTTCCATTCCTGCTGCCATTCCTTTCATGACAATATCTTGAGCATTAAGAAATCGTCCTACACTATCTATAATTTTTCCATATAGTTCTACTGATTTATGTTTACTAGCAAATAATATCGTATTTTGTCCACCACTTTGCATATATTTACCAGTATATTTTACTTTACCTTTTAAAGTTTCTTTTGCCTCTGGTAATGCTTTAAAAAATCCTTCAATCATTCCTCTTATAGATGGCACAATTTCTTTCCATTCTTTAGGATTAGCAAGTTTAGATAAAAATTCGGAAGCAATATTACCCATTGTAGATACTATATTTCTAACGGTTGTTTTGGGTCCTGACAAAATAGACGCATACCAAGTGCTTAATGCTCTCCTACCTATTTTTTGCTTTAATGTCATTTTTACATCTTTTCCAACTTTATGAGAAAATAAACTTAAATCGCCTTTAGAGGCTATTTGAAATTTTTCTAATTTATTGCCTATTTCTTCTATTTCTGCATTTTCGCCTGGCATTAATTCAATACCTAAAGAACGAAAAGCATTTGCTGCTTCAGTTCTTAGTCCAGCCACAGCTCTTTGCATTGATACTAATTTCATCCATTTATCTTTTAATACTTTTAATTGAGCATTTGTTGCTGTTGATACTTTAATACTTTTAATATAATTTGCTAAATCTTGAGCTTTATCTATAACTAATTGTCTTGCTTTTGTTATAGTTTCAGCATTAGCAATAGAGCCTGGCTTTGCTTTAATTAATTCTTTATCTGTTAGTCCTACTAAATGAGCTAAATCTTTAATGTCTTGATTGCTTTTAGATAATCTATTTTTATTTACTAATTTACCTTCAATTTTATTAAATAATTGTTGCACTTCTTCTGGACTATTTATTGTTTTAGGGTTGAATGATTTTGTCTCAACTACTTTATTTGTTTTTAAATTAGTTCCTCCAAATATAGATTCTTTTGTTATTTCCTTTTTTGCAAAATTAGTTGTTTTTTCTTTTAATGGTGATTTAATAGCTTTTCTTTTTGTAGAATTTAAATTAGTTTCTTTTTTTGCTTTAAATAATTTACTCTTAATTAATTTATCTTCTGTAACTATATGACTTTCCACATCCTCAAAATATTGACTTAAAATAGGTGCTTCATTTTTAAAAACAGTAGGATTTTTCTTAAATTTAGAAAAAGCATCCGCAAATTTTTCTGCATTATTTTCGCCATTCCCAACTCTTTGTATGTCATAATTTAACTCAGCAGCAACTTGTGGCACAGTTTTACCTTGTTCTTTTGAAAAATCTTCTAATGCTATATCAAGGTTTTCTTTATTATCAGAATAATTAGGCAATTCAGCACTAATATTTTTACCAGCATTTACTCTTTTATCTAAAATATGTCCATGTTCATGTTGTATTATATCTCTTAATAATTCAGGGTCTTTTTTTAATGTTGGGTCTAAAAAAACTGTTGCTTCACCATTTTTATAATTTATTTCTGTCCTTCCTAATACTTTTTCTCCATTACCGCTTATTCCCAATGGTTTAAATATATATTTTATAGTTTTATCAATTTTATTTGTGATTGATTTATTTTCAGCTATTTTTGCCATTTTTTCTTGAGCTAATTTTTCATTAATCGTTCCAGCAGCTGCTCCTAAACCAAATTGTAATACTGTTCCAGCTAATCCACCAGCTAAAGTATCCTCTATATTTTGTTTTATTTTTTTATTTTTAATTAAAGAATTAGATAAACCAAATCCTACTCCTAATGGCATTCCAACTTTAACGCTTTCTTTAGCGGCATTAGTTAATATTTTTTTTGTTTTTTCTGCTGTTGATAAATTAGTTAAACCTTTTAATTCAAAGCTTTTAGCTACTTGAGGAAGTTTTCTAATATATTTAAAACTTTCAATTCCTTTTCCATAAGAACCAAATGTTACCATATCTAATACTGTTCCTAAACTTTCTCCTAATATCTGTTTAGTTGTTTTTTTATATATAGGATCATTAAAAATATCTTGTCCTTTATCTTGGACAGCTTTAATAGCAGCTGATAAATATTTTCTTTTTTCCTCTTTAGTTTTAGATTGCTTAGCTAATTTTAAATAATTTGTATATTGTTTATTAGCTAATTTCTGGATAGAATGGCGTTCTTTATTATTTTTTGTAGCAATAGCAGAACCATAAGTTTTACCTAATTTCTGGCTATAGTTTGTAAAGAAATTAAAAATTCCTTTTCCCATTGTTTCAATCGCTGATGGTATTTCATGTAATACATCTTTAATTCCTACTTTTTTTATGGGAGCAGTTTTAACTAATGGTTTAGAAATTGTCTCTTTTTTAGTTCCAGGCGATTGAGAAGAAAATAGTTTATCTAATGCACTTGTTTGTTTCCGCTGTTTTGATTGTTGAATAATCGTATTTTTAGATAATTTATCTATTGCATTTGTTGGCTGTTGAGATTGAGTATTTTCAAGTAATTTGTCTAATGCACTCATATTTTTTATTTGTAATAATAATTATTAGGATTTTTCCAACCTTTAAATTTACTATCAAATGAAGTAGGACTATAACCATCTTTTATCCAAGCTTCTTTAGCTTTAAGCCAATCTTTAGGAGATACCTTTAAATCAGAACCTTTTACTTTACTAAAAAATATATTAACTTTATCTTCTGGTTTTAAAACTACATTATTTGTATTATTTTTTCCGCCATTATTTACATCACTGCTTCCTATCAATTCCTTTTTAACAATATTTCCATTACTATCAATAATTACATTATAAGCATTTTTCCCTACTTTTACTATTTGACTTTTTTGAGTTGATTTTATGTTTTTTAAATATAACTTATTAGTAATTGGGTCTTTATAAATAAAATTACTAAAATTTGATGGAGTAATATTATACTTTCTAACAATATTATTATAAATGTCTGTGCTTGGAATGTAAGAATATCCATCTAAAGCTAATTGTCTTTCATAATTAAGTTCTTTTTCCATTCTGTTACTTTCATCTGGTTTAATTTCTTTTTCAGCTTCTAATTTACTTAATTGTAATTTTTGTATTTCATAATTATCATTAGCGATACTTTTATTTATTCTCTGAGCTTCAAGAAAATTATTTTCCGCCATTTTAGATAGTATCAATTTATTGTTATAATCTTGTGCCATTTTAAGGTTAGTAATATATTGATCACTAGAATATTTATTTTGTTGTCTTCTAATTAATGTCATCGGTATCGGTTGGTCTTTAGATATTTTTTCTAAAGTAGCAGCATCTATAATTTTTTTATCAGCAATAGCTTGTCTTGCTTTTTCAACTGCAATTTCTGCTTCATTTTTCTTAGTTTCTATATTTGTCATATCTATTTCTTTTGCCATTCCTGCTTGTTTTTTAGCTATTAAAGTATCATACATATTATTAATGGCACTTCCTATTGTTTTTGGTTCTTTATTTGCAGTTATAGTTGCAGCTGTAGTTACTGGCTTTCCATACAAAAAAGTATTAGTTTTATCTGGATGAATATCAGTATAATTTTTAATTAAATTAGGATTAGGTATTTTTTCATAACCATTAGGTATTTCCTTATTAACTGTTTCGTTATTATTTAATTGTTGAGTAGAAGTTAATGGTTGCACTCCTAAATTATCAAGATGTTTATTTAAACCTAATTTTTCCATTACTTGTCCTAATGGTTGACCAACAAGACTTAAATCTGGAGCAACACTAGCAGCTCTAGAAGCACCAATAACAAATTCTTTATTTGCTTGCGCATTTGCTCCATATTTTTCATAAGTATTTTTTACTTTATCTAAATAATCTTGATTAATTTTAGCCTCAGTAATTATATTTTTAATGGCGTCATTAGGTTCTTTTTCAAGAACTTTTGTTGCAATTTTATCTGGTATTTTAACTACTGGCAGAATACTTCGTTGTTCTTGTTCTTTTCTTCTTTGCAAATTTTGTTCTAAATTACCATATTCATTTGTTTTATTTGGATTAGACCAATAATTTATATCAGCTGAAGATGGAGTATAATTATACTTATTAAAAATATCAAAAATTCTTTTTTTATTTGCTTTTTTTTGTTCTTCCGCTTTCTTTTGAGATGCTATTTTTCTTTGGATTGCTAATAATTGATTATTTGTTTTAGTCTGACCTGGTCTAATTGGACTATTATCATAATTTATACCAGACGCTTTTTTATAATCATTTCTAAGTTGATTTTCTAATAAAGAACTATTTTGTGTTTTCCAAAAATTAATTTCATTAGAATTTGCATTTCTATCAAAATATTTCTTATATAAAGCATTTATTTGCGATGTAGTTTGTTTGTATAAAGGAGTAGTATGTTTGTATGAAGGAGTAGTGTGTCTAATAGCAAGATTTCTCCCGTTATTATTTCTGTTAATAACATTTCTATTAATGCTTTTATTAGAATGCGAAGTTGCTATTGAAGTAGTCCAACCTTGTTTTGCCCAATATGGAATATCAAAAGAATTTACCTTCATTGTAGTCCCCTTTCTACCTTTATAATAAATTGTCTGAACATTATTCATATTTTTAAATTAAATTTAAAATTTTATTTATAATAGCTATTCCTATTGTAGCAGTTATTATAACTATAACTCTAACTATCCAATAAGGAGCATAGATTTTAGAAGCATCCTTTTTAAATTGATTAAAATCAATTTCTATTGCTTTGTTGGCGAATTTATCAGGAGCTTTATTGATAAAATTATCAACTTTTTTTTCAATTCTTTTTAAACTATCTGTAAAAGTTTTTTTCATTTCGTCTTGCCCTTCTTTAATATACTTTATATCTTTTTGCATTTTAACTGTGCTTATTTTTAAATTTGTTATTTCTGTTTCTTGCATACACCCTATATTTTAAATATATATTATTTATTTATGTTAATCAAGGTTTTTAAATTGTTTTTTTATATTACATTATTATTATTTATATTTATATCTATAATTATTTTATTATTTGTATTATTAAAACTTTTTATTATATTTATTATTAAATAATTTAACTCAATATAATTCTTATTAAAATTATTATTACATTCTATAATTATCATTTCATTTATTCTCCAACATTTATTTAATAGGCTGTTTCTTTCCATTCATCGTTATAAACAGCAGCAATTTTGCCTTCAGCAAAACTATCACTATAAGCATATAACGAAACTTCTTCTGTTCCGTCCCGAGACCAACCGTAAATTTGTAAAAGGTCTCCAAGTTCCCACCCATCAATATCATCGGTTAAATAAGTAGCATCTCCATTATAATTTAATTGGTGAGTTGATCCTATAGGTTCATCATTTTTGTATATACGCACATATCCTACATCATCAGAAGCAATCGCTGCTTGATATTTTATCCTTAATCCTCCTCTTGCTCCTACCATAAACTCAAGAAATTTAACAGGAGTAGTAGAGGCATGACTAACCTTAGATGTTTGAGCTGCTACCAAAACAGTATCCCCTGCTTTATTTTCCATCCCCGCTCCTTTAAGTTTTAATTTTGAACCGTCCCACAACAAATGATCCTCGTTAGGATCTCCTATGCTAAATTTATAATCATTATTTGAGTATCCTAAGAAAAATCCTGTGCCTGTATTATAATCTGTTTGTCCGCCTTTAATCCACCCAGTAGTTGGCAAAGTGATTGTTCCAGCGGTTATTGCCCCTAAATCAGCATTAATCGCCGATAAATTTATAACATTAATTTTGGCTGCAGTTATAGCATTATCATCTATATCAGTTTCTCCAACATTTTTTGGCGTGGCTGAAATTCCAGCAGTAGCATTAAATCCCGAAATGTTTCCTAAATGGTCAACTGCTTTTATCCAGTAATAGTAAGTAGTCCCTGCAGTTAATCCACTATCCCAATAAAGATTAGTTTTAATTTGCCCTATTTTAGTAGCTGTTGAATTATCATCTGAAGTATTTCTCCATATCTCATAATGGCTCATATCAGTTTCAGTATTGTAAGTCCATTGAAGGAATGTTCCTTGAATACCAGCAGTTGCTGTTAATCCAGTAGGATTTGCTGGTGCTACTCCATCATCTACAACAGTTGAAAAACCACTTGATGGTTTACCATCAACATTGTAAGTATCATAAGCCGTATGATTTGCTGTTACATCTGCATTGTTTTCTGGTTTAGTTAATGCGCTATCTTTTATATCTGCCCATTCTGTAGGATTATTTATTGCTTCCCATTCGCCATTAGCTATTGTAGTAGCTCCTATTTTAGCTGCTCTATATGGCTTATTACTATCATTAGTATTATACCAAATATCATTTACATGAATTGAAGTAGGAACAGTTGCCTGAACAAAAACTTGTATATATGAACCTGCTACTACACTTTTAAAATAAGCATTGCCATTAGAATCTATCTTCCATCCTCTTCTATTTTTAACATAGTTAGGGCTTTTAAACTCTCCTGCTTTTAAAAATAATCCATTTTTTTGAGGCTTAAGAAATTTTTTAATATTTTTAACTTCTTTTTGCGTATCAATAACAACTCCTTCTGTTAAGGCTGTAGAATTTTTATATTCTTCTTTTTTAGATATTGTTCTTATCCTCATAATATTAATCTATTTTTATTTTTATAGTTATAGGTAAAGCAACAGTTAATAAAGCTGTTCCTGACCATTCTAGTTGTAAAAAGAAATTATTATCGCATCTAATATTTGGCTTAATTTCAATAAACTTTTCATTTTCAATATAATTTGTATTATTGATTATTTTTAAAGTATTATCATTAGCATTAGGAGTATTTGTAGCTCCATCTTTATATATTTTAACTGTTAATGTCATATTTTCGTCTATTCCTTGAACAAAAGGTATTCTTATTCTATCTATTATAAATCGTTCATCTACTGTAAAAACATCAGACCGCCATATACTATTTCCACCACCAGTTGCTTTTTTATCTATGCCAAAAGATGTATCGTCTTTCCACCCAGCTATTAATGGTGGAATAATAAAACTTGTTTGTGTAGCATATAAAATAGCTGTTATCATCGGATTTGTGCCATTTCCACTTGCTCTATCTGTGCAATGTAATCCCATTGGTATTTCTGCTTCTTTTGCTCCGAATGAAAATATAGCAGGTGCAATCATTGGTTCTACAGTTGCACTCCCCCAAGAAATTCTATTAAGAATATGGTCAACCGCTCCTGGTAGTGGCGGATAAACTTCTGGTAAATACGCAATTTCTTCTAACTTATATCCGCTAACCAATACTGAAACTCTACAACCTTTATTTGCTGAACCACTAAAAACATAAAGTGTTCCGTTTACATTTTTAATCGCAGTAATTAAAGGGTCTGACAATTCTACACTAGTAATACTGCTATAACTATCACTAGTGGTGTCCCAAAAACTTATTTTAGCTGGTTTTTGCTTTGTTGTTGTATCAATTCCTTCTATTAAACCGACAACTAAATCTGTTTCATATGTTTCTATACAAGTTGGATATTCTCCATAATTAAAATCTAAAGCTCCAAAAGTTGAACCATTATCAGTATCTCCTTCATTAGTTGTTTTGCTTGTTTTTATATAATGCAAATAACCTTTATTATCAATAACATCGCAAACATAAAGTTTATTATCAGTATGTTTGTGCATTACATGATTAGGCATTTCTACGCCATTAATGCTTGGATAATTTATATCCGTTAAAGCTGTTTTAGATAAAGTTGATGTCCAATAAGTAGTATCCATTGTAGGACTATTATCTAATGGCGAATATTTAGCTATATCAGTGTTAGTAGCAATATATATAGCATTATCATAATAATTCGCTCCATTTCCTGAACAAGCTGTAAGGGTATTAATTAAAGTTTCTGTCGTATAATCATTAGTATAACTTATAAATTTACCATTATTTAAAATAGCATAAATTTTATTATCCTTTGGATTAGTTAAAAGCCACAATGGAACAGCATCTATATTTGTTCCACTAAATTTATTCATTACTGTTGGTCTAATATACCCACAAGGTTTGTTGCCATCATCATAAGCAGGTAAATCTGGGTCAATGGCGACACTGCTTAAAAATTTTCCTTGTCTACTAATATAATCTGATGTTGACCAACCATTTAAAATATTATCTATTGGTATTATCTTTATCATATATTTATTATACTATTTTTTATTATTTTTTTAAAATCCTGTGCTTTTATTTTTAAAGCTCCATTCTGTTGAATGTTTATTTTTAAAGTCCCATTCTGTTGAATGTTTATTTTTAAAGTCCCATTCTGCAAAAGATGGACTTGGACTTGCCGATACTGAAGCAGAAGGA
>JALTFF010000082.1 GCA_027007465.1 bacterium
TTTAAATTGTATAAATTTTCGTATTTAGGATATTGCATATATTATTTTTTACCAAAGAAATAATCAAACCATAATCTAGGATTACTTTTTTTAGAAGTATTTTTTGCTGTTACTTCTTTTTGAGGTGCATTTTTTATCATTTCTTCTAATCTTTTTTGAACTTCTGTTCTTATATTAGCAGGTATTTTATACCATCTAGGTTTATTAGTTACAGGGTCATAATATAAACTTTGATTATTTTTAATACTACTAATATCACCATTTTTTTCAGCTTCTGCAGCTGTTTTTGCATCTAATAATATTTGATTTACATAAAAATTTATATCATCTTCATTATTATTTTTCTTATTATTAGTCCCAACACTAAGCCATCTTAATTTTTCTGCATCTGATAATTTTGAAAAATCAGCTTCTGCTTCTTTTATTGGCTTTTTACTATTAGCTAAATATTTTGACTTTACTCGTGCTTTTGTTTTTTCTGATAAAGCATTCCATCCGCTATTATTACTTTTTTGATAATTTATTATATCTTTCATAACATTAAGATTTGATTTTATTAAATTATTTTTCGTTATCTGTTTATTAATTTCTATCTTATTTCTATCAATAATATTTTTATACATATCCATTAAAATATTATCTAATCTATTATAATTTTCTTTAGTAATAGCTGTTTTATTAGTTAATTCTTGTCGGAAATTTTGTAAAGCAGTATTATAAGTATCTTTAGCCATTCTAAGTTTTTGATTATAATAATTTATTCCACTCTTTAAAAAATCAATATATCTCTTTTGTTGTCTACCCTTTAAAATATAAAGATAATCTTTATAACTTTTCATTGATTTTTGATTTTCTGGTAAAGACATATCTATTTTATTCTCATATTTTTGCGCTTTATCTAACAAATCATTAATTTTTTTAATATATTGGTCTTTACCAATTATATAAGCATTCAAATCATCATTAATTGTCATTCCTCTTTCTTGTAAATTTTTTAAATTATTTTGAGCTGCTATTAATCCAGTTTCTTCTTTTAAAGTATCAGCTAAATTAGATAATTGTCCTGCAAGTGAAGCTCCTTTCATAGGAAGCATATAATCAGGAACACCAAGTTTTCTTAATCTATCTGTATCTTCCATTAATTTCCATGCAGCTGTTTTAGGGCTGAATCCAGCTATTGCAGATTCATAAAATGGTTTATATAAATATTTATCTTCTTTTGATAAACCATTATACCAATCTTCTATTGAAGTATTTGTATTTAAAGAAGGATTTAAAGTTGCATTTATATCAAAATTATTATTAATACTATTGCTATTAACATTATTATTATTAATATTATTAACATTATTATTAGACAAAAAAGTATCTGCTGATGGGGTAATATTATTAGGATTACTTGTCGTAGCTTCTTCTTGCGTTATTTGTTGAGGATAAACTGATTTTTGTAATGGATAATTGTTGATAAATTTAGGTTTTGGAGAAGCAAACAAAACATTACTCTCAGTAACATTTTGATTATCAGCAGGAGCTGAATAACTATCTTTAGTTAATCCCCATCCTTTACTTTGTAAATCACTAGCTTCTTGACTACCAATTTGCACTACTTTTGGTTCAGTCCCAGTAGGTCCATACAACGTCGCTAAATTACTCTGATTATTATTATTTCCATTAAAAATATTAAGAATTGAAGCTGCTTTTTGTCTTTTAGAACTATTAATAGGACTATTTAATCCATCTGAAATAGCTTTTGATAACTTTTGATTATTCATTATTGCTGAAATTGCCGCAGATTTATTTTTTATTGTTTCGTCTTGCATATATTTTATTTAAATAACTAATAGGATTTACATATCTATTATAAGCATCTTTAATGCGTAAATCTAAATGATAACCAGGACCTGGTCTCCATTGACTATAAGTAGAACCAGTTCCGCCAATAGAACCTATTTCTTGACCAGGTTGTATTTGATCTCCTAATTTAACAAAATTTTGATATAAATGTGAATATCTTAATTTTTCTCCAGTAGGAGTAGTAATTATTATATAATTACCAAAACTTGGTTTATTAGGCGTCCATCCTTGTCCTGTTCTAATATTTGTTACTTTTCCGCCAGTAAAAGATTTTATTGGAGTTCCTTTTGGAGCAGCAATGTCAAT
>JALTFF010000083.1 GCA_027007465.1 bacterium
TTATTTATTATTTTTCTTTCTATTAACTTAATTTTATTTTTGTAGATTAAAATTTCTCCAGGTTTTCTCATTCCTGGAAATAAACTCATCATCACACTTCCATAAGCTCCTGCGTTCAAGATTGCAAGTATATCTCCTTCTTCTATTTGTGGTAATTTTCTATCTTCTGCTAAGTAATCTCCTTGCAACACGCTATTAGCACAAATAGTATAAAGCTCTGTCGGTTTTTTATTTAATTTGTTTGCTACAACAATTTCATGATAACCTCCTTTTTTCCAGCCGTATATGTAAGGCCTTGCAAAAACACCAAAGCCTGCATCTACTCCTATTTCCTTCCAATAATCCATATCTTTTACATTGGTTACCTTTACAAGAAGAATCCCTGCATCGCCTACTAATGATCTGCCAGGTTCAATTCTTAAATTAACCTTTTTACCATTTTCTTTTGAAAAATTCCTCATTAAAGAAGATATTTCTTTTCCATAAGCTTTCCAGTTAAATTTTTTATCTTCTAATTTAGGTGGCAAACCAAATCCAGCCCCAAAATTTATATATTCTAAATCAGGAAATTCTCTTGCACATCTAATTAAATATTTAGCAAGTTTAATGTGTGGTCCTAATTCAACAATATTTGAAGCCAAATAACCGTGAACTCCAATAATTTTTAGTTTGTATTTTCTGGCTAATTTTTTTGCTAAATCAAATTTCTGTCTTTTGATACCCACTCTTGCCTTTGGTGCATAGGGTTCATTAGTTACATATTTTCCAGTAGCTTTTACATGAACAAAAACTCTTATTCCTATCTTATTATTTACTTCTTTCCCTTTCTTCCTGAAATCTTCTATAATTTCTCCATATTTTTTTATTTCTTCTATAGAATCAAGATTAAGCAATACTTTATTTTTAACAAATCTTTTCATATCTTCTTTACTTATATTTGTGGTTGTAACAGAAATCCTCTTATTTGGAAACCCAATTTTTCTTGCTAATAAATACTCCTTTAACGAATTTACTTGCAAATATGATCCTGCTTTTAATAATAACTTCAAAATTCCTTCCCTATTATTAGCCATTACAGCATAATGAATTTGTTTATGTTCGTATGAGAAAGAGTTATATATTTCTTTGTAATTTCTTTCAATTTTATCCCCATCATAAACATAAAGAGGAGTACCATATCTTCTTGCCAAATCTACAAGATCAATTTTTCCTATAGATAAATGTTTGTTAGCCATATTTTTTTCTTGCCTCTTCCATTCTCTCCAGTAAAGTATTTTTTTATTAAATTATTTTCTGTTTTTTATTTTTATTTTATCTATATTTCATTTTTTATTAATTATTTTATTTTATAATTAATTTAATATTTGTTTTTTTATTTTTCAATTTTAATTTAATAATCTAATTTTCTATATTCTATTTTGTTATTTATTATTTTATAAGTGATATTTTATTTTTTAATTTTATTATTTTTTATTTTGTTTGTTTTCTATTTCTTCTTCTATTCTAAGAAGCTGGTTGTATTTTGCTAATCTTTCTCCTCTGCATGGTGCTCCTGCTTTTATGAAGTCTGATGATATACCAACAGACAGGTCTGATATAAAGCTGTCGTTTGTTTCTCCACTTCTATGTGAAACTATTGTTTTCATATTGTGTGTTTTTGAGTATAGGGCAGAGTCCAATGTTTCTGTTAGTGTTCCTACTTGGTTCATTTTTAATAAAACAGAGTTGCATAGTTTTATATCATGTGCAAATTTTATTCTTTTTATGTTTGTTGCCAACAGGTCATCTCCTATCAACATTATTTCTTTTCCTATTTCCTTGTTTAGAAGATACCAGTTTTTATAGTCATCTTCTGAGAATGGGTCTTCTATTGATATTATTGGGTATGATTTTATTAAATCTTTATAGAAATCTATTAATTCATATCCTGTTTTTATTTTTTTGTTGAATATATAAACAGGAACTTTTTTTATTTTCTTCATTAATGTTGATGCTGCTATATCCAACCCTATTTCTATTTTATAACCTAGATTTGATGATGCTTTTTCTATCATTTCTAAAGCTTGCTCTGTTGTTGTATCTGGTGTAAATCCTCCTTCATCACCTACATTTGTTGATTGCTT
>JALTFF010000084.1 GCA_027007465.1 bacterium
CTGCTGGAAAAGAAATGTCAGCTGTATTGTCAAAATGCTTTGAAATCCTAATAAAAGTGCTAGAGCTAGTCTGAGCTGGCATTGAATAACGAAAAATAATTACAGACGCTCTAAATAATAATTCACCTGATTTTCTAATTGGGTTTCCGTTAGCTGTATAAAATGTATTATTTGAAGCAGCCTTTATTTCGCCTGACTTAGCATTTAAAATAATATTACCTTCATCACCTTGATTAGCAACTGTTAAAGTTCCAGAAGCGTTAACTTGAAAATCAGCATAAGCTAAAGAATTATAAGCTAACCTAACTTGATGATCACTGGTATTTGTAATAGTTGTCGTAGCGTTGATATTTAAATTGTCATTAGTTGTGTCAATAATAAGATTGTCAATTCTTCCATCCCCAATAACCAAAGCTGAAGTTGAAGCAATTCTCTGAGTTAAGTTGCCAACCAGAACAGCATTGCCTTGATTATCTAAGGTAAAATAATTGGTTCCGTTTTTTTGAAATCTGGCAATATAACCAGAGCCAGTTTGATTAACTGATAAAGCAGCTGTTGTTGAAGAAGCAGTAAGAGAAGCAGCGCCAGAATAAATTTGAGCGCCAGCTACTGAAAAATCGCCTAAAACACTTAGGTCGCCAGTTGTTGTTAAATTACTAATAGTTGTTGTGGCTAAATTTATATTATTACTCACAGTTAATTTTCCTATAATACTTGCATTTCCATTTAATAAAAATGGCCCTGTGATATTTACTCCCTGTGATTTCACAGTTAATGCTTCAGCTAAGGTGACAGGATTGTTAAAATTGCTCACAGCATTTACTGTTAACAAATCATTGCCATCAGAACCTAAGACAACATTACCAGTAGCAGAAATTTGATCAGTTGACATTCCACCAACAGCAGTTATAAATGAATCAGCGCTAATTGATCTAGCAAAAAGATGTCCACTATCTGAAATTGACGAAACAGAAAGTTTATTAAAACTGGCATTTCCAAAAACAGCATCGCCACTCACATTTAATTGGTTTAAATTAGCAACGCGATTAACAATCAAATCATCTGTTCGTGTAATTTGTCCAATAACTAAATTATTTAATCTTAAGTTATCCAAATCTAATTTTCCAGCTTTTAATGTTCCAAATATATCAATGTCTTTTGATATTGTTAAATTGCCATCAATCTTACCTCCTGTTAATGGCAAATAATTTTTCACAGTAATATTGTCTGGAATATCTTTATCTGTTAAACCAGAAACTCCATTTACTTTAAGCGGCCCTTTCATATCTCCTCCTGATAAAGTTAAATATTTAGACAAGTCAGCTTGCTCTTTTATTGTCTTTGTAATTTTTTGTGTAATATAATTTTTTTTAGTAATGTAATTTTTAGTAATGTAATTTTTATAAACTGGTTTAAAAATTTCATTTTGTTTTTCCTGGTTTAAATCTTTTACATCTAAAATTTTTTGTTGGCTAATAATATTTTCATTTAAATTGTCTTTTTTATTTTTAATTTCTTGAACTGCTATTTGATTAGTTAATCTTGAATTTGGAATTTGCGGTTTAAATTTCTTCACCACATCTTGAGGCGCAAAGAAAAATTTTACTGTATCTGTCACTCTGTTTAAAAAATTATTTCCAGAATTAAAAACTAATTCAGAAACTGACTTAGCGCATCCAGATGTAAATTGAGAAATTTCTTTTCTGGTTGATTTTAACGTCACGCCTAAAGAGCCTAAAAAACCTGAATTATTTTTTTGATTTTTTTCAAGAGAATTTGCGCCTAAGACTCTTGGATGAAGTTCTTGTCTTGTTAATTTATTATTTAATTCTATAATTTTATTTTGCACGCTTTCTGAGCCCAATGCAATCCTTTTTCCAATTTTATTTAATCCATCTTTTTGAAAAAAATTTTTAAACGAGGTTAATGAACTAGGAACAGATGAAGCAATTATATTAATGCCAGTTGATACAGTTTTTTTTGCTTTTGCAGCTAAGTCATTAAAACCTTTTCCAGCAAAAGTACTACTAGAAATTAAGAAAATACTAATCAATAAAATTATTACAAAACTACTGATAGCAAATTTTTGCTTTAAAAAACTATTTAAAAATTTAGAAGATTCTTGTCTTGATTTTTGTTGGACAGTTATCTTATCATTTACATTTTTTTTAGACTGTAAATATTGCTTTACCCATTGCTCTGTTGTTAAATAATTTCTGCCTATTTTTTCAGCTTTTAATTTTCCTCTTTTTATTAAAACATTTAAATACTCGCGATTAAGATTAAAAATCTTAGCAGCTTGTGTTAAGCTAATAAATTCATTGTCTTTCTTGTCTAAAAAATTTATTTTTATTGACTTAAACATAGGCTAAAAAGCAATGACTATATATATAATCAATTATATTTATTATAACAAATTTTTTATATATAAAAAAGACTATGTCAAGTCCATTATCTTATCTTATCTTATCATTATTTTTTTGCTAATTTTAGCAAAAAAAATAGCTATAAAAATAGCTATAAAAAGTTTTCCACAGGTCATTTTTATTTTTTATAAAAAAATAAAAAATACTGTAAAGAGCTAAGTTCTTTTTTCTCTGCTAAATAATTTCTCACTTCAGCTAGTGATAATTTTTGATTTATTTTCACTTTATAATTAACAACTCAATTTTCTATTGTTTTATGTAAAATTGATACTTTAAACATCTCTCTAATCATTTTCTTAATAAAGATTATTTGGATTAATTTTATTAACCAAACTTTTTAAAGTTTCTTCTTGTTTTAATACATTCAGAATTATCTTGCCTTTTCTTTCTTTAATACCAAGTAAAGAGCCCTTTGAAATATTTTGATTTTTATTGTTTTGATTGGCAAACGAATCGCATAACTATTATCCCATTTTTGGACTTTTATTTTCATAATTTTTTTAATTTATATATACATAAGTATGTACAATAAAAAACTTTTATCAAATTTATTTTATAAGATAACTGTTAATATTATTTAATTCTTTTCTCTTTCTTTGTTAACATTGTTTAAATAATTTTGCTCTGCTATTGCCCTACATCAAAATGACATAAAAAATAAATAACAAAAAACTGGACTTCGGATACCCGAAGTCCAGTTTCAAATTTATCTATTATTTTTTCTTTCTAAAACCAGTTCCAACTGGTATTAAACGTCCAATAATAACATTTTCTTTTAATCCTTCAAGATGATCAACTTTGCCACTCACAGCTGCGTCAATTAAAACTCTATCTGTTTCCTGGAATGAAGCTGCTGATAAAAATGAATTTGTTGAAAGAGCTACCTTACTCATCCCTAAAAGCAATGGCGCTCCAGTAGCTGGTTTTTTATTTTGTCTCTTAGCTTTTCTATTAGCCTTATTAAAAACAGATTCTTCAACTATACTGCCTGGGAAAAGTTCTGTGTCTCCAATATCTTTTATGTAAACACGAGAAAACATTTGCTTAACAATTAATTCTATATGTTTATCATTTAAAGGCTGGCCTTGAGATGAATAAATATGTTGAATTTCTTCAATAATATATTTTTGAGTGGCTAATTTCCCTTTTAATTTATATAGCTGTTGCAGATTTAAACTACCATCTGTTAAGCGATCTCCTTTTTTTACAAACTGCCCATCTTTAACCCAAATATTATAACCATTTGGAACAATAAATTCCTTTATCTGACGCTCTTTAATATCAATTTTAATCTTATTTTTATCAAGTTTAGCTATCCCAGTTTGTTTTGCTTTAATTTTCTCTCCACCAACCTCTGCTAAAATATCATCCTTTTTTACAACCTGTCCATTTTTAATTTTAATTATAATTTTATTATTTTTATTTTTCTCATTAGCAATTGCATTAAGATCATAGACATCTTCTTTGTCAATTTGATGAATCAATTTTATTATTTTATCAGACTTATTGCTAGTTATTATTTCTCTTCCTTTCTCATCTTTGATAATTTTCTCCCCTATTTCAATTTTTATTTTACCATCAACATCAGCCATAAAAGCTCTTACTTTAGGAGTGCGAGCTTCAAAAATCTCTTCTACTCGCGGCAAACCTTGTGTGATGTCTCCGCCTCCAGCTACACCACCAGTATGAAAGGTTCTCATAGTAAGTTGAGTGCCTGGCTCTCCAATTGATTGAGCTGCGATAATACCTACAGCAGTGCCTAATTTAACTGGCTTATTATATCCTAAGTCCCATCCATAACATTTAGCGCAAACTCCCTTGTCTAATTTACAAGTAAGAGGAGAACGGATTACAGCTTCTTCAATATTTTCTGTCTTTAATTTGTCTGCTATATTAAAATCAATAAGTTTACCTGCCTTAACTAAAACTTTACCTTCCTTATTTTTTAAATCAGCTGCTAAATATCTTCCAATAATCCTTTCAAGTAATGTTTTACCTATTTCTTCACTTTGTTTCTGGGTAATTTTCACCCCTTCTGTGTCTCCGCAATCTTCTTTATTAACAATAATATCTTGAGCTAAATCTATTAAACGTCTTGTTAAATAACCAGCATTTGAAGTCCTTAAAGCTGTATCAGACAAACCTTTACGCACACCATGTGAAGAAATAAAATACTCTAATGCATTAAATCCTTGTTTAAAATTACCTTTAACTGGTAATTCAATGATTTCTCCACTAGGGCTAGTCACTAACCCTTTCATTCCAACAATCTGCACTAATTGGCTTAAACTTCCTCTTGCTCCAGAATCAATCATAGAATAAACCGGCCCTGTTTTATCAAGCCCATTTTCTACAACATTTAAAATATCTTCCTTTGCCTTTGTCCATAATTCAATAATTTTACTATATCTTTCTGATTTAGTTAAAAATCCTTGTTCAAAATGTTGATTTATTCCCTCTACTTCTTCTTCTGCTTTTTTAATTATTCTATCTTTTTCTTCAAAGTTTACTAAATCATCCATACCCCAAGATTGCCCAGATTTGGTAACATAATCAAAAGCTAAACTTTTAAGTCTATCAATAATTTTAATTGATATTTCATTGCCATACATTATTAAACACTGTTTAATAATATTTTTTAATTTCCCCTTATTAGCTAATTCATTAAAAAATGGATAATCATCTGGAAAAGATTGGTTAAATAAAATTCTACCAGGAGTAGTTATTAGATATGATTCAGCTCCTTTATAATGTTTAGAATTTCTTACTTTAATTATTTGATGCAACCTAACTTTGCCTAATTTATAAACAAAAATTACTTGTTCAAAAGAGCTAAAAACTTTTAATTTTTTCTCATCAGTTTTTTCTTTGTCTTTTAGCATTGTTAAATAATAACTCCCCCAAACAATATCTTGAGTAGCCACAACAATTGGTTCTCCTGTGGCTGGCTTAAGTAAATTATGTGTTGACAACATAATGTCCTCGCATTCTTTTCTTGCTTCTTCTGTTAATGGCAAATGAACTGCCATTTGATCTCCATCAAAGTCAGCATTAAAAGCCTGGCAAACCATTGGATGAATTTGAATTGCTTTTCCTTCTATTAAAATTGGCTTAAAAGCTTGAATACCTAAACGATGAAGAGTTGGCGCGCGATTAAGTAGAACATAAGATTTTTTAATTATTCTCTCTAAAATGTCAAAAACTTCATCATTTCCAGCTTCAATAAATTTAGAAGCGTTTTTAACATTATGCGCATAACCTCCTTTAATTAATTGGCTAATTATAAATGGTTTAAATAATTCTAAAGCCATTTTTTTAGGCAAACCGCACTGGCCTAATTTTAAAGATGGATTAACAACAATAACACTTCGTCCAGAATAGTCCACTCTTTTTCCTAATAAATTTCTTCTAAATCTTCCTTGCTTTCCTTTTAACGCATCTGCTAATGATTTTAATGATCTTCTTTGACCTGTTGAAGCAAAAGTTGTTTTAGTATGTCTAGCTGAATTATCAATTAAAGCGTCAACAGCCTCTTGCAACATTCTTTTTTCATTGCGTCTAATAACTTCTGGAGCATTAAGATCTATTAATTGTTGCAAGCGATTATTCCTATTTATCACTCTCCTATACAAGTCATTTAAATCAGAAGTAGCAAATCTTCCACCATCTAATGGAACCATAGGCCTTAATTCAGGAGGAATTACTGGAATAACTGTCAAAACCATCCATTCTGGTCTAATTTTATTAACTTTTAAGCTTTCAGCTAACTTTATTCTTTTTATTATTTTATCCTTTTTATCTTTCTTAGCGTCTTTTAATTTCTTTAATTGACTTTTAAGCTCTTTTATAAGTTTTTCTAAATCAATTTTTTCTAATAATTGCTTAATAGCTTCTGCGCCAATTCCAGCTTCAAAAATATAGCCATATTTTAAACTTAATGTTTGATAAGTATGCTCAGAAATAATTTTAAGAGGAGCTAATTCCTTAAGTTCTGCTTCAGCTGTTTCTAAAAAATCTTTTAGTTCAGCTATTTTATTATCTCTTTCTTTTTCTAAGTTTTCTAATTGTTCAGTAATCTGTTTTTCTATTTTAGATAAACTTTCTCCTCCATTAATCAGCTTGCTTTTAGAATTCTTTACTTCTTTGGATTTTTTGTTAAATTCATTTTCAATTTGTTTCTTTTTAGTTTTAAACTCTTCTTTAATCTGTAAGGCTGCCTGCTTTTTCAAACCTTCATCTACATTTGTAATAATAAAATTAGCAAAATATATCACTTTTTCCAATGATTGAGTTGAAAGATTTAATAATAACCCTATTTTTGAAGGTATGCCTTTTAAAAACCAAATATGAGTTACAGGTGTTTTAAGTTTAATATGACCCATACGTTCACGCCTTACAATAGCGCGTGTCACTTCTACTCCACATCTTTCACAAACAATCCCTTTGTATCTAATTTTTTTATATTTTCCGCAAAAACATTCCCAATCTTTTGTAGGTCCAAATATTCTCTCGCAAAATAAACCATCTTTTTCAGCTCGTTGAGTTCTATAGTTAATAGTTTCTGGGCGGATAACTTCACCATGAGACCATGATAAAATTTTCTCAGGAGAAGCTAATTTTAATTTAACTAAATCAAAGTCTTCTGCTTTAATTGTGTTTGGCATATTATTTTAATAATAAATAAAAAATAGTTTAAAACATAATTGAGCAACATTTAGATGCAATATTGATT
>JALTFF010000085.1 GCA_027007465.1 bacterium
ATCCAAACCCAAGATAATTGATAATGTTTCCTAAGCTATTTATTTTTAAATATTTTTGATTATGTTTTGGGTATAAAAGTATTTTTGATTGAGCAATGCCTATTTCATTATTAGATTTAATTGCTTTAAATAGTTCAAATAGCCAATTATGGCTAAACTTAACATCCATATTAGCAATTACAAAATACTTGCAACCATCTTCTTGAGCTTTTTTTATCCCAATATTATTAGCAGCTGTATAATTTCCATCATATCTTTGAATTATCTTAGCTTTAGGGCAGGTCCTTTGAAGATATTTTTTTGATTTTTCATTTCCACAGTTATCAATAATATAGATATTAAAAAATTTTTTAGGATAATTTTGTTTTTTTAAGCTATAGGCGCATTCTTTTAAAAATTCTTCTGCATAATTTTTATAATTTACTAAAATAATAGCTATTTTTTCCATAAAAATTTTTAGAAATTAGCTTTATCTTTTACTAATAATCCATAAAATTGATAAATCAATCTGCCTTAAAACTAATAATACATAATATTGCCAGCTTGGTTTCCATTTTTTAAAATATTTTAGCATACTTTTTGTGAATATTTTTTGCTTTTTAAAATCAGCCACTTTTGAAAAACTTTTACCAACATAATCAACGCATTTTGTAATAGGAGTATACATTATTTTCCAATTAGCTTGCTTGGCTTTTTTACAATAATCAACTTCTTCAAACCAGATAAAATATCTTTCATCAAGCAGTCCAATCTGTTCAATAACTTTTCTTCTTATCATAAAAAAAGATCCACGAATAGAGTCAACTGCTGTTGGCTTTGAATAATCAAAATTTTTCATAAGATATTTATTAAGGACATTTGGAAATATATGTGGAATTTTTAAAATAATCAGAGCTTGATCAATTATACTTGGAAATTTTCTAACTATATTTATTGTTTTCCCATTTTCATTAACTAATTGGCAAGTGCTAATACCAACATCTTGATGCCTATCCATCCATTTTATCATTTTTTCCAATGTTTCTGAATAAACTCGCATATCTGGATTAAGCAAAAGAACATATCTTCCTTTTGATAATTTAATAGCTTGATTATTTGCTTTTGCAAATCCAAGATTATGGCTGTTTGAAATAATATTTATATCTGGAAATTTTTCTGTTAACATTTTTAAAGTTCTATCTTTTGAATTATTATCAACAACAAAAATTTCAAAATTAAATTTATTAGAACTTTTAATAGAGCTTTTGTAAATAGCTTTTAGATTTTTTTCCAATAAATCACATACATTCCAAGAAACAATTATAATTGAAATATCCATAATAATATCTAAATTAGTTTAAAATGAGTTTAGCTCATTTAAGAGTGTGTCTATTAGTAAAAGAGCTACTGCTACGCAGTTGCAAGGCTTTACAAAACAAATGCAAGATAATACAGAAAAAATTCAAAATCATAGATTCTAAATCCTTTATCCAGTAAAAAATAAAATTTCATTAAAAAATCAATAAATTTTAGCAGGGTTTATCCTGCTAAAATTGCTTTACACCGACTTTGTCGGATTTAACAGGATAAAGAGTTTTTATATATTAGAATTTAGAATTTGTGTGATGAAGAAGCTAAACTTCTATTGTTAGCTAATCTTAAAATCTTAGCTTTGTTTCTAATTAGCCTTTTTGAAAGATTTATTGTCTAATTCTTTATTTTTTTTATCTAACATTTCTATAGTAAGTTTAACTTCTTTTTTCATTCCAATTTTTGGCACGAAAGAAGCTAATAAATCGCCAAAAGATTGATTTTTTCCCTCAAAACCAATGTGATTATATTTTTTTCCACCTAATTTTTCTATTTTATTAAACAAATAACCTTTGATTGTTTTTTTCATTTATTTTGAAAATTTATAAAATAATTTATTTTAATTTTATAATAGATAACTCTGCAATTGTATGACTTAGTTAATAATTATATCAATCCTTAGAATAGCTGTCAAACAGGTTTTTTTATTAATTTTGGATTTTTACTAATCCACCATTCTAAAATTTTTTGAGCAACTGGCAAAGCAATTTCATTGCCTTCTCCAGCTTTTTCTACAAGAACTGTAATAA
>JALTFF010000086.1 GCA_027007465.1 bacterium
GTAAATTTCTATAAGATTTCTTACTTTACTATTGATAATGAAAGTAAAAAAATTTCCTTAGTAGGCTATGCTGATAAAAATTTCAAGCAAAGAGAAAATTACAGAGTTTTAAGCTATATTTACAATCATGGCTTTAATCGTTCGCCATATAAAGTTCCTCAACCACTTTTTTACTATAAAAAATTAGAAGCTATGTTCTATGTTGCAGAAGAAGGACCTAATTTATATTCTAGTATTATTAAAAATGAAGAAAAAATTATTGAAAAAGCTACTATTAAAGCAGCTAAATGGTTAAAAAGGTTTCACAAGAGAATTAATATTAAAAATCAAAAAAAATATAAAATCAATAGAGCTACTCTTGATCCTACAAATGTTTTAGAAAATCCAAAATATATAAAAGATGATAATAAAAATATAAAAGATGAAGTGCTAAAACTTCTCAATATAATGGAAAAAGAATATAAAAAACTTTTTTCAAAAGAGATATTACAAACAGTCCATGGCGATTTTCATCCTGAAAATATTTTATTAGGTAGAAATAAAAATAAATTTTGTATAATTGATTTTACTGATTGCAAAACATCTCATTTTACAATTGATATTGGATCTTTTATTCAACAAATTGAAAGTATGGGTGAAAAGAATTTATC
The DNA here is from genome assembly GCA_027007465.1 of bacterium. Classification (GTDB taxonomy): domain Bacteria; phylum Patescibacteriota; class Patescibacteriia; order Patescibacteriales; family JALTFF01; genus JALTFF01. The sequence goes on from JALTFF010000086.1 coordinate 651, forward strand.
AGTTGAATTTATTTACAAAATGCAAAAAAATTTTTTAAAGACTTATTTTGGTTTTAAAAAAGATGCTCAAAATATAAATAGTTTAAAAGTCAACTGGCAACAATATTGTAAAGATAATCACTTAAATGAAAAAACAATAGAGCAAATTCATTTTTTTTACAACTGGTATAATTTAAAAGCCATTATTTTCTTTCTCGCCAATAATAGCAGAAGGAAAATAAAGGAATTAATTGGAAAAATTAAAGAAAAGCAGAGTTATAAAATATAAATTTTATGATAAAATCAAATAATTTAAAAATAGCTATATTTAGCGCAGAATGTTCTCCATTTATTAAGGTAGGAGGCTTAGGCGATGTAATTGGTTCATTGCCTATTGCATTAAAAAATTTAGGATTAAATGTAATTATTATTATTCCTTATTTTAAAAAAATAAAAATCAATAAGAAAAAAAAGGTTAGTTTTAAAATAAAATTTAATAACAAACAAGAAATAGTAAATATTTATCAAGACAAGCTCCCTAATTCTAATCTATCTATATATTTTATTGATAATAGACATTATATTACTTCATTGCCTGTTTATGGTAATAATTCAAAAAAATATTTATTTTTTTCTTTTGCTGCTATAGAAGCGATGAAGCAAATAAAATTCCAGCCAGATATAATTCATGGAAACGACAATCAAATGGGAATGATTTCAAATTTAATAAAAAACTTTTACAATAACAAAGATGACTTTTTTAAAAAAACAAAAACAATCTTTACTATTCATAATTTACAGTATCAAGGTATAAGAAATTCAACTATTTTAAAGTATATTAACAATGATTTCTTTAAAAAATTTATTAGAAAAAACACTTTAAATTTTATGGAGCAAGCAATACTTACTTATGACAAAATAACCACAGTTAGTCCAACTTATGCTAAAGAAATTTTAAACCCAACTTATTCTTATGGATTAGATAAAATTTTAAAAAAAAGAAAAAATGATTTAGTAGGCATTCTCAATGGTATTGATGAAAATTTGTTTAATCCAGAAACAGACAAATTTATTAAAAAAAATTACAATATTAAAACACTAAAAAACAAAATTATAAATAAAACATATTTACAAAGAATAATTGGGCTACCAGTAAATAAAAAAATCCCTTTAATCGGAATGATTAACAGATTAGTCCAACAAAAAGGCATTGACCTAATTACTGAAAAAATTATTAAATTAAATTCGCAATTTATAATTCTAGGAACTGGTGATAAAAAATATGAAAAATATTTAATTAAATTATATAAAAAATACCAAACAAAATTAGCTGTAAAAATTGATTTTAATTTAGAATTAGCCCAACAAATTTATGCTGGCTCTGATATATTTCTTATGCCATCTTATTTTGAGCCATGCGGTTTGGGGCAAATGATTGCTATGAAA
>JALTFF010000087.1 GCA_027007465.1 bacterium
AAATAGAAAGGACAATGTATGAATTCCTTTTTAAGAATCTTAAATCAAAAAGAGGGAGTAAGAAAAAAATTAAAACAGAAAATATCAGGAAAAAAACCTGTTTCCAAAAAGGCGAAGACAACCCGGTTTCCGTAGAAACTCCATAAATTGCCAGCAAACCCAAAATACTCAAAAGAAAAGCTAGTAAAAATAATGAAAGGTTTACTTTGGCAAAGAACTTGGGCATAAAAGTTAATCGGTTGGTATCTTTAAGTAAAAAGTAGACCCTTTTCCTTTTCCCTTGCTCTCTGCCCAAACTTTCCCTTTGTGTAAATCCATATATTTTTTAACAATGTATAAGCCAAGGCCGGAACCGCCGACAAATAAATTGAGCCCTGCTTTCCCTCTGCCAAACTCTTCGAATATTTTTTCTTTGTCTTCGGCCGAAAATCCCTGCCCCGTGTCTTTAATGTAAATAATAACTGATGAATTCCCTTTTTTAACCCCGACTTCAACCTTTCCTTTCTCTGTATAATGAATAGCATTGTCTATGATATTAATAATTGCATGTCTTATTTTTAAAATATCAACAAGGGCAAAAATCTTTTCCCCCTTGTCCTGTTTTTTAAATAAAATCTCTAATCCTTTTTTATCAGCTTCTTGCTTCATTTCTTCAACACAATTCTTGACTATTGAAACAATATCTGCCTTCTCTTTTTGGGCATTCATTTTGCCCAATTCTATCCGGGAAACATTAAGCAAATCATTAACAATTCTAATTAATCTTTCATTGGAGAAAAAAACATTTCTAAGGATTTTTTTCTGCTCTTCTTTTATTTCCCCGTAGTCGCCCTCTAAAAGCATAGATATATATCCTTTGATTGAAGTTAGCGGTGTTCTTAATTGATGAGAAGCCATTGAAATAAATTCCGTTTTAGTTTTATCAACTTTTTTTAGTTTTTCGTAAGCAAGAACTAATTTATTGCGAATTTCTATCTCCCGAGAAACAGACCTGATAAGAAGAATACTGAATATTACAGCTGAAATAAATATCACAACATTAAAAACAAGTCCCTGCCAAGTATCTGTATTTAAGGTATTGATTAAGAAGACAGAAAGAAGGGCAATTACAAATATCTCTGTAGCTATAATCTTAATATCAAAGAGATGATGTTTTAAAATAGCAATAACCAAGAACCCAGCCATTGCTAATGTAAATAATGGACCAACCCAATAAAGAGAAAAGTTATGAAAGGTTGGGAAAATTAAATTAGTAATCACCCCTCCAGTAACAGCAATTAACATCCCTATAAAAATGTATTGGATTTGTTTTTTTCTCAAAGGATCTTTTTCATTGTTATAGTTTCTATAAAGAATATAAAAACTAAATATGAAAAAAGTTGATATTAAAATTATATAGAACGGATAAAGCCTGCCAAAAGCAATTATTCTTTCGTGATTAAAAACCTTAAAGCCAGACAGTAATAAATTTTTGAACAAACAAATTATCAAAAATAGAATCCCTATTAAGTTAGAAAGAAAAACCAAAATATTCCATTTTCTATTTTTTTTCTTTTTGCCTTTTCGTTCATTAACAAAAAAAACGGTAAAATCTAAGGAAAAAATAGAAGAAAGCCCTGCGGCGAAATAAGCTATCTTGCTTAAGTTAAGAGCAAGTTTCTGGCTACAGACAAACTCATAAAGAAAAAGAGGAACTGCCCAAAAAAATATACTTAGAATTATTAGAAAAAGAAATAAAGCACTCCAATTCCGTTCGGATTTGAAAAATAAAAAAAGTCCCAAGATAGCATTTATAATTATGGTTGCTAATAAGGTAATTGAGCTAATTGGAAGTTGTATGCCTAACATCAACATATCAGTTATTTTTTAGCTTGCCAAAGATTAATTTATTTATCAATTTAATTAATTTATTGCTTTCAAAAAGCCGAAACAGTAAAAAAATCGATTCAGTCGCTGCAGGATTTGGGAGTGAACACAAAAGATCTGCACGGAAAAGAAAAAAGAGTTATAAACCGCGGTGATTTTTAATCTTCATGGATAAAAAGGCTCAGGAAGTACTAAGGTTACTCGAGAAC
>JALTFF010000088.1 GCA_027007465.1 bacterium
TAACAGTAGAGGAATGGTTAAAGTTTGGCGGGGATCTTGGAGAAGAATTAAATCGGTTGCGAGGACCCATTCCGACGGAATCACAACATACGAACAAGAACGAAAACGAATACGAAGTGTTTTTCGTGATGAACAACAAAAAGAAAAAGTAATAGGAGAATATAAGAATTTAATAAATTTAATGAATAGTAGAAAAGGAAGTATAATAGATAATATAAGTAAAAAAATTAAAGAAGCTAAAATAAATGGTCAAAATTTTGATGAATTTATAAAAAAACAATTTAATAATATTAAAAATTATGAAACAAGAAATAAATCTAATTTCTCCAATAAAGCTATTGAAAAAAATGTTTCCTCAAAAAACTTGGGATCAATTAACGCAAAAAGAAAAGAAGCAATTCGCTCAAAAAACTTTAGAAAAATTAAAACTGAATCAATAAGTAAACTAATAGAAACTATAAAAAATAATCCTAGTAGAAAAGCAGTTGTAATAGACCCAGACAAATTTAAAAAAAGATATAAAGATTTTAATCCATCCCACCATGAAAAGTATAGCCAAATGGCTAAAAAGGAATATGAAAAGCAATTAAAAATTAATAAAAATCCTGTTGTTAAATTTACAGGTGGTGGTAGTGGAAGTGGAAAAAGTGAATTAGTTATTGATAAAATTGCTAAAGGATTTGATGGAATTATTTATGATGGAACATTATCTAATTATGATTCTGCTGTTAAAAAAATAAATCAAGCTATAAAAGCAGGAAAAAAGATAGAAATAGATACTATTTTACCAAGATTAGAAAGTGCTTGGAAATATGTTCAAAAAAGAAGAATTGAAACTGGAAGAGGAGTTCCATTAAATGAATTTATTAAAAAACATGTTGGATTTGTAAATACATTTAAAAAAATAATAAAAAATTATCCAAATATTGAAGTAGGATTAAAAGATACAAGAAATGTATGGACAAAAAAAGAAGCAAAAAAACTTCCTTTTATAACTGATAGGAAAAAAATACTTAATATTTTAGATAATGTAAATTATAATAAAAATAAATTAAATAATTTAAAATATGTTAAACTTAGCGAAAAATCAAAAAGAAAATCCCTTGCAGCCAAAGAAATGGTCAGAAGAGGAAAAGCGAGAACGATTAAAGAGGCTAAACAGCTACTCAAAGGAGGACGAGGAGAATCTTATTCAATGGTTGGAGGACGCAGAACAACTACGAGATTAGGTTTAGACAAATTAGCTAAAATAGGAGAAAATCTTAGTAAATATACTACTCAAGTAGGTATTACTCCATTTAAAGGTATAAAGCAAGTAATAGAAGATAAAATGATTGATGATGGTATTAAATTAGAAAAGCAAGGAAAAATAAAAGAAGCTAAAAAAATATATATAAATTTATTAAAAGAAAAATTTCCTATTTTAGAAGATGCCATAAAAAGTATTCCTGATATTACAATAAATAAAATAGCTCCTACAAAATCTAATTTCTTTGGAGAAAGAGAAATTTCTTATTGGGTAGATTTACAAGTTAAAACAGAAAAAGCATTAAAAACACTTATTGTTAAAATGAGCGAATTAGGTAAAGAATGGAATCAAAATAATGTTCATGTTTCTCAAATATTACCTACATTACCAAAAGGTAAGAGATTTGGTGTAATGAACAAAGATTATAGTATTTATGAGCCTAATATTGATTTCTATTTTGATAAGAAATTAGATTACCAAACTGAAAAAGAAATACAAAAATTAGCGAAAGAATTAGATTTAGCAGGATTTACTTTTCATCCTGATGAAAAAGGAATTAATTTATATAATATAAGTAAATTTGAAAATTATGAAAAATTCAACGAAAAAATTGACAAATTCAGAAAAAGGTTACAGCTACGAGGAATGGATGTCAGATTTAAAGCGACGATTCGCAAACTCTGGAATACGGGAAATAAAGCCAACGGAGCGACCTTATCATTCAATGAAAGTAGAAGTCGTCTTTTACCCGAAGTCAAAAAAGAAGAAATAAAAAATTTTACAAAAAGCAATACTGAAATTATTGTTTCT
>JALTFF010000089.1 GCA_027007465.1 bacterium
AAAATATATAGAGGAGGCTTGTTTTTATATTCTACTTTTTCTATGTATTTCAAGTCTTTATTTTTGCGCCTACTATTATAAATAACTTGATTGACATGCATTTCTCTGCTTTTCCAGCCACCATACTTATAAACATTATGAATTTTTATTTTTCCAAATTTTTGATAAAATAACACATTAAGTAAAGTTTGATCATGTCGAAACACTTTGCAATCTCGAGTAATTCCACAAAAATTTTTATTTGTATCTCTATGTTTTTCAGAAGTAGAAAATCCAAGTGTCCAACCTTCTTTGGCTAACTCTAATGCTTGCTTAATACAGCTATGATATAAAGAGCCCTTTTGATAACCAAAATTTCCAGCAGCGAAATATTCACGATTTCCATAATTATCATAAAAACTTTTATCAATATCCAATCTTTTTAATAAATCAAAAGGAACAATATCTTTTAATTGTCCGTGCTGTCCGACACAAAAATAACCATCTTTTTTAATAAATTTAAAAATATCAGTTAAAGGCAAGAGAACCTCCGACGCAGCATCTATATAATATATATTCTTTGCAGGCACATTATTTAAAACCCATAATTTCCATGTATAACAAGCCCTCCAATGAGCAACAAATGCAGGGACTCTTACAACGTTAACGTCTTTAATTGTCTTTAACTCTTTGATAAAAGTTTTATGCATCCACAAATCATAAATAAAAATTGGAGGGTGATTAGGATAATTAGTTTCTATTGACCCTATAAGATTCAAAAGCCAGGGATAAAAACTATTGGAAGATGCTGTTGCGATTATTGAATCCATCATATTTTTTATTATTAATTATATATAGTATGGAAAATGAAATTTATCGCCCTAAAATTACAGGCCTAGTTGTATGCTATAATGAGGGTAAATATTTAAAAAGATGCTTAGAAAGCATTAAATTTTGTGATGAATTATTAGTTATTGACTTAGGATCAACAGATAACTCTGTTAAAGTAGCAAAAAATAATGGAGCTATTGTACTTCATCACAACCTAGTGCCAGCCCAAGAATATGTGAGATCATTCGCTTACAATCATAGCAAACACGATTGGATTCTGCAATTAGATCCTGATGAAAAGATGGACCCGATTCTTATTCCTCAAATATTTAAAATTTTAAAAAATGACAACAATTATGGAATAATTGAATTGCCTTGGCAGTTCTATTTTAAAAATAAACCATTAAAATATACAGTATGGGGAGGAGAAAATAAATATAAAGCTGCTCTTGTTAATAAAAAAAGAATTATTCCAGTCGAGTATGTTCATAGAAAAAATAAACTTATTCAAGGATTTACTGAAATACGAATAAAAAGAAAAGGCAACAATTGTATTCATCATTATTGGATGAATTCCTATAAAACTTTTTTTAAAAAACACTGGCGATATATAAAAAAGGAGGGTGAAATTAAATACAGTTTTGGGGAACGATTTTCAGTAAAAGCATTATTTATAAGGCCAATCCAAGCTTTAAAAAATAATCTTTTAAATCTAGGAGGGCTAAAGGGAGATACTACGGAAGTTCTCTTGAGTTTTTTTTATAGTTTATATATATTTTTATCATATGTTTCACTAGGAATTTATCAAATATTTCATAAAATCAATAAAAAATAATCTTTACCTTCTTTTATGATTAGCGTGATAACAATCATCACACCATCACTCAACCAAGGTCAATTTATAGAACAAACAATAAATAGCGTGCTCTCTCAAGAAGGAGATTTTTTTATTGATTATATAATTTCCGATGGCGGTTCCACTGATGATAGCGTAGAAATTATTAAAAAATATGATAAACTGTTAAAAACAAAAAAATATCCTATCAAATGCAAGGGTATTAGTTATCGTTGGTGGTCTGAAAAAGATAATGGGCAATCTCATGCTATTAATAAAGGATTTAAAATCGCAAAGGGAGATATTTTAGCATGGATAAATTCAGATGATTATTATGAACCTAACGCTTTTGAATTTATTATGAAAAAATTCAAAGAAAATCCTGATGTTGATTTGATTTATGG